>JASLFM010000109.1 GCA_030150585.1 Acidovorax sp. | reverse complement strand
GAGCGCTGCATGGCCATCCCGCTGGTGGTGGCCGTGGGCGACGAAACGGCCGAGGCCGTGATCGCGGGCCTGAAGGCCGAAATCGCCAAGATGAAGGTGGGCCCCGGCACCGACAACGGCAACGACATGGGCCCGCTGGTCACCAAACAGCACTTCGAGAAGGTGAAGGCTTACGTGGACAGCGGCGTGGCCGAAGGCGCCACGCTCATCGTGGACGGCCGCGGCGTGAAGGTGGCGGGCCACGAAGAGGGCTACTTCCTCGGCGCCTGCCTGTTCGACCACGTGAAGCCCGGCATGAAGATCTACCAGGAAGAGATCTTCGGCCCCGTGCTCGGCGTGGTGCGCGTGAAGAACCTGCAGGAAGCGATGAAGCTCATCGACGACCACGAGTACGGCAACGGCACCTGCATCTTCACGCGCGACGGCGAGGCCGCGCGCTACTTCACCGACCACATCCAGGTGGGCATGGTGGGCGTGAACGTGCCGCTGCCCGTGCCCGTGGCCTACCACTCGTTCGGCGGCTGGAAGCGCAGCCTGTTCGGCGACCTGCACGCCTACGGCCCCGACGCCGTGCGCTTCTACACCAAGCGCAAGACCATCACGCAGCGCTGGCCCTCGGCCGGCGTGCGGGAGGGGGCGGTGTTCAGCTTCCCCAGCAGCCGCTAATCCTCCCCGCATGGACAAAGCCCCTGGGCCTCGCGGCCCAGGGGCTTTGTTTTTGTGGCGCGGCCTTGTCAGTCCAGTGTGATGCCCGCGGTCTTGATCACGCCGCGCCACTTGTCCACCTCGGTGCGCAGGAACTGCGCCGACGCCCGTGGGTCGAGCCCCGAGGGCAGCACGCCGGCCGCATCGAGCTTGGCCTTGACCTCGGGCGCGGGCAGCGCCTTGGCAATTTCCGCGTAAAGGCGGTCCACGATGGGCTTGGGCGTGCCTGCCGGCACCGCCGCAAGGAACCAGGCATCGGCGGTGAAGCCCTTGAGGCCGGCCTCCGCCATCGTCGGCACGTCGGGCATGGAGGGCAGCCGCTCGGAGTGCGCCACGGCGAGCGCGCGCACCTTGCCCGCGTTGAGCTGCGCCGCAATCGTCACGGCCGTGAGGAAGCCGAAGTCCGTCTCGCCCGCCACGAGCGACACCACCGACGGTGCGCTGCCCTTGTAGGGGATGTGGCTGACCTTGACCTTGGCCTGCATGGCGTACAGCTCGGCGCCCAGGTGGTTGGGGCCGCCCGTGCCCGACGACGGGTAGTTGAGCTTGCCAGGCGCGGCCTGCGCGGCGGCGGTGAGGTCCTTGAGCGAGCGGAACGGGCTGTTCTCGCCCACCGTGAGCACCAGCGGGCTGCGCCCCACGAGGCTCACGGGCGCGAAGTCGCGCAGTGGGTCGTAGGGCAGCTTGGTGTAGAGGCCCGGCGCCATCGACATGCAGCCCACGTCGCCCAGCACCACCGTGTAGCCGTCCGGCGGCGCCTTGGCCACGAAGTCGCAGCCGATGGTGCCGTTGGCACCGGGCTTGTTGTCCACCACCACCGTGGCCTGCATGTTCTCGCCCAACTTCTGCGCCAGCAGGCGGCCCAGGATGTCGGTCGAGCCGCCGGGCGCGAACGGGATCACGAGGCGGATGGGCTTGTAGGGATAGTTCTGCGCCTGTGCCAGGGGCGCGGCCAGCGCTGCGGCGGCAGCGATGCCGCCGACCAGTGCACGCCAGAGCGCGGGGGACTTTGCAGGGGGGAGGTTCATGGGTTCCTTGGATCGTTTTTCAGGGGGCGGCGCAGCATACCAGCCGCATGGGCGGGCCGGAGCGTGGCGCACGCCTCAGGCGCGCTTGCGCGCAGTGGCGGGCCGGGGGCGGCGCAGGCTGTCCGCGTCGAGGATCAGCCGGCCCTGAATGCGTCCCTTCATGCGCTTGACGCTGCTGGCCGCGTCCTGCATGTGACGCTCCATGAGTGCACGGACCTTCTGCGCATCGCGCGCCCGCGCGGCTTGCACGATATCGCGGTGGAACTGCGCATTGGCCTCGCCAAAGCGCCGGTGCTCGGTCTGCGGCGTGCGGTTGCCGAAGACGATGAGCTGGCGAATCATCTCGTTGATGAGCTCGCAGGTGAAGCGCAAGAACGGATTGGGGTTGGCCGCCGCGAGGATGTCGTGGAAGTTCACGTCCTCGCGCCGCTGGATGAGCAGGTCGTCATGGCTCTGCGTGGGGTCGCAACAGGCGATGCTGTGCTCCAGCGCCTCGAAGTCGGCGTCGGTCAGGTGCGGCACGGCGCCTGCGGCCAGCTCGGGCTCGAGCATCTGGCGCACGGTGTAGATGTCGTCGATCGTCACTTCCTTGAAGAAGAGGTAGTTCTGCATGAACTGCAGCGTGCGATCGAGCGGCACTTCGACGATGGTGCCGCCGCCCGAGGGCCCCGTGGAGATGGTGACGAGGCCCTGCACCTCCAGCGACTTGAGCGCCTCGCGGATCGTGCCCTTGCTGACCTGGAACTGCGCCTGCAGCTCGCTCTCGCGCGGCAGGCGGTCGCCGGGGCTGAGGTTCTTCTCGGTGATCAGCCGCTTGATCTCCTGGGCCACGAGATCGGAGCGCTTGAGCTGCTTGATCGCCAAGGGAGCGGACTTTGTTGTAGCCATTGTTCTGTTCTTTCCCGGGGTGGCCGGGCACCGCCGGCGCCCCCTGCATTTGCTGTCCTGGTGCAGTATGCACCGCCATCGGGCGTCCTGGGAACGCTAGGGTTTGCACGCATCATATTTGTTCTATTTGTCACTATAAATAGGAATTAAGGAGCGTGCAGGCATGGCCGCGAATTGGCATGCATCGTGCTCTGAGACCGGTACCCACCAACTGTTTCCCAGTTTCACCACGGAGTCCCCATGCAACGTCGTCACCTCCTGCAACTCTCCGCGCTTGGCGCGCTGCCCGCGTCCCTGGGCCTGGGTACCAGCGCCTGGGCCCAGTCCAAGGACGCGATCCAGTTCGGCTGCCCGGTGCCCATGTCGGGCGCGTTCGCGGCCAACGGCAAGTTCGCCGACCTGGGCATGAAGCTCGCCATCGAGCAGTACGGCAAGGCGCTGGACCGGCCCCTGGCCTACACGCTGCTCGACACCGAGGGCAAGCCCGCCACGGCCGTGCGCAAGGTGCAGGAGGCCGCCGAGCAAAAGGGCGCGCGCTTCTTCGCGGGCGGCATCCTCTCGTCCGAGGCGCTGGCCATGGGCAAGGAGGCCGAGAAGGCGGGCGGCCTCTTCATCACCACGGCCGGTGCCGACGAGATCACAGGCAAGGACTGCAACAGCGCCACGTTCCGCTGGTCGGTGCCCACCTTCGGCGCCATCGAGCAGACGGTGCGACCGCTGATCGAAGCCAACCCGAAGGCCAAGCGCTGGTACACCATCACGCCGCAATACGTGTTCGGCGACGGCCTGCTATCGGCCGCCAAGGCCATCTTCAAGGAAAAGGGCATCGAGCACGTGGGCAACAGCTACCACTCGCTGACCGAGAAGGAGTTCAGCGGCTACCTCACCAACGCCGTGGCCGCCAAGCCCGACGTGCTGCTGCTGCTGAACTTCGGCGCCCAGTCCTCCGACGCACTGCGCCAGGCCGTCAGCTTCGGCATGAACAAGAACATGACCATCCTGATCGCCTGGGCCTCGGGCCTGGAGCAGTTCGAGTCGCTGGGCGCCGACCTGTGCGATGGCGTGTACTTCGGCGCGCAGTACTGGCACACGGCCGACACGCCGCTCAACCGCGACCTCGTCAAGCGCACGGCCGACAAGTTCAAGGCCAACCCCAACTACAGCCTGGCGGGCTCGTACATCTGCACCAAGCTGCTGATCGACGCCATCCTCAAGGCCGGCACGGTGGACCAAAAGGCCGTGGTGGCCGCGCTCGAGGGCATGAAGTACCAGGGCCTCACGGGCGAGGAGGAGGTGCGCAAGGCCGACCACCAGGTGCTCAAGAACTACTACCTGCTCAAGGGCAAGGCCAAGTCCAAGATGAAGAACAAGGACGACTACGTGGACGTGGTGAGTTCCGGCAAGTCCTTCCTGCCGCCCGACCAGACCGGCTGCAAGCTGGCCTGACCCCCTAGCCGCCACACCGCCCCCCCAACGCCCCGTCCGCACGGGGCGCGGGGCGGCCTGCGCCTGCGGCGCCCTTCGTTTCGGACCCTGTATGAGCATCTACCTGCTACAGACCATCAACGGGATCGGCATCGGCATGCTGTATTTCCTGTTGGCCGTGGGCCTGTCGATCGTGTTCGGCCTGTTGCGCTTCGTGAACTTTGCGCATGGCGCCTTCTACCTGCTCGGTGCGTACTTCTGCTACCAGATGACGCGCTGGGGCCTGAGCTTCTGGCTCGCGCTCGCCGTGGCGCCGCTGGCCGTGGGCGCCCTGGGCTGGCTCACCGAGAAGCTCCTGCTGCGCCATGTGTATGCCAAGGCGCACGAGTTCCACATCCTCGTCACCGTGGGCCTGGCGCTTGTGGTGCAGGAGCTCGTGATCCTGCAGTGGGGCCCGCTGGGCGACAGCGTTGCCGTGCCCGACCTGCTGCAGGGCGTGGTGATGTGGGGCAGCTTCGTCTACCCCAAGTACCGGCTGTTCGTGATCGGCTTCACCGCTGTGCTCGCCGTGCTGCTGTGGTGGGTGCTCGAAGGCACGCGGCTGGGCAGCGCGGTGCGCGCAGGCAGCGAGTCGACCGAGATGGTGTCGCTGCTGGGCCTGAACGTGTTTCGCATCTTCAGCCTGGTGTTCGCGCTGGGCGCGGCCACGGCCGCGCTGGCGGGCGTGCTGGCGGCCCCCATCCGCGGCGCCGAGCCCTTCATGGGCATCGAAGCACTGGGCGTGGCCTTCGTGATCGTGGTCGTGGGCGGCCTGGGCAGCTTCGGCGGCGCGCTCGTGGGCGGCCTGCTCATCGGCATCGTGCAGAGCGTGATGAGCACGCTGTGGCCCGAGGGCGCACGCCTCATGATCTATGTGGCCATGGCCGCCGTGCTGCTGCTGCGCCCCCACGGCCTGCTGGGCCGCAAAGGATGAACACCACCATGTCCCACGCATTCAAGCACTCCCACCTTCTTCTCGCGCTGGCCATCGTGGTGGCCATGCCGCTGTGCATGCAATCGGGCTCGCTCGCCAGCGAGGTGCTGATCTACGCGCTCGCCGCGATGGGCTGCAACCTGCTGCTGGGCTATACGGGTCTGCTCTCGTTCGGGCAGGGCATCTTCTTCGGCCTGGGCAGCTACACGGTGGCACTGCTGCTCACACGCTGGCCCCTGCCCATGCCGCTGGCGCTGCTCGCCGCTGTGGCCATGGGGGCCGCAGGCGCGGCTGTCGTGGGCTGGGTCGCCATCCGGCAGCGCGGCACCTACTTCGTGATGCTCACGCTCGCGTTCGCGCAGATGTTCTACTTCGTCGCCTACAGCGCCTCGGGCCTCACGGGCGGAGACAACGGCCTGCTCGACATTCCGCGCCCCTCGCTCGCCGTGGCGGGCCATACGCTGTGGCCGCTGGCCTCGCCCTGGCAGTACTACGGCTTCGTGGCCGTGCTGTTCCTGGCCGCGTTCTGGCTGCTGCGCCGCGTGTGCGCCTCGGTCTTCGGCCGCACGCTGCTGGCCGTGCGCGACAACGAGGAACGCGCCGCCGCCGTGGGCTACGACCTGCGCCTGCTGAAATTGCAGGCCTTTGTGATCTCGGGCGCCGTCACCGGCCTGGCGGGTGCACTGCACGCGATGATGACCGGCATCGCCCCGCTGTCGAACGCCGAGTACCACACGAGCGAGATGATCCTCGTGATGACGGTGATCGGCGGCACGGGCAACCTGCTGGCCTCGGTGCTGGGCGCGGCGTTCTACGTGCTGCTGGGCGACTGGCTCTCCACGCTGTGGCCGCGCTGGCTGCTGCTGCTCGGTGTGGTGCTGATGGTGGTGAGCCTGGGGCTGCAGCGCGGCCTGTGGGGCCTGGGCGAGAGCCTGTGGGGCCTGGTGCGCAAGCCAAAGCCTGACAGCCTGGGCACGACGGGAGAACACGCATGACCGCCCCTCCCATCCTGCTCGAAGCCCAGGGCGTCGAGAAACGCTACGACAAGTTCGTCGCCCTGGGCGGCGTGGACCTGAAGGTGCGCGCCAACACCGTGCACTCGGTGATCGGCCCCAACGGGGCCGGCAAGACCACGCTGTTCCACATGCTCACCGGCACCAAGACCGTCAGCGCCGGACGCATCGAATTCGATGGCCACGATGTGACGCAAGAGCCCGACTACCGCCGCGTGCAGCGCGGCATGGCGCGCTCCTTCCAGGTCACCAGCCTGTTTCTGACGCTGTCGGTACAAGAGAACCTGCGGCTGGCCGCCCAGGGCGTGGCGCCCTTGCACGCCTTGGACTGCTGGAACCCGCCCACCGGCGCACGCGCCAACCGCCAGACCGTGGAATCGGTGCTGGCGCGGGTGGGCATGGAGCGCTTTGCCCATACGCCGGCCGGCAGCCTGTCGCACGGCCAGCAGCGCCGCCTGGAAGTG
>JASLFM010000087.1 GCA_030150585.1 Acidovorax sp. | reverse complement strand
TTCCTCCGCCTTCGCCCAAGTCACCATCGACCAGAACAAGGCCTTGGCCGGCGGCGTCACGTCGGGTGACACGCCGGGCTTCCCGATCACGATCAGCCAGCCGGGTAGCTACAAGCTGACCAGTAACCTCATCGTGCCTGCGGGCGTGGAGGCCATTTACATCCAGGCTGACGGCGTGACGCTGGACTTGAACGGCTATTCGGTGCGCGGGCCCGGAACCTGTTCACGCGACAGCGCCACGCGGATCGTCACCTGCCCGCACAAGGACCCTTACAACGGCGGCATCGACGTGGGCGGGGCGGACGTCGTCGTCCGCAACGGCATGGTGCGTGGCTTTGGCGGCATCGGGGTCCACATCCAGAAGAGTGGGCGCGTCGAAGACCTGCGTACTAGCCATAACGGTGGCTACGGTATCTCCGGCGTGCAGGTCAATGCGGTAGGGATCGAGGCCGAGTTGAATGGCAGCGACGGCATCCGTGTCATGGGAGGTTTGATAACCCGCAGCATGGTGCGCAACAACGGGGGTGACGGCTTCAATGGGGGCTTTGTCCAGGAGAGCCTCGCGAGCGGCAACAAAGGTGATGGTGTTTACAGCAGCGGCGTGCGTGGCACTGCGGCGCTGGATAACGGACACACCAATATCAGCCCCTACACCAAGTCGATGGGCGGCAACTTGAACGGCGGTGTGGCGTTCTGAGTCAACGGCCGAGACCATTCACAACACAGGACATTCACAATGAAATCGGCCATGACCCCACTTGTCGCTGTCGCACTGGCGCTGGCCTGTACCGCCGCGAACGCGGACGCGGTGAGCTACGGCTTCACCGGCAACGTGACCTGGGACGAAGCCGAGCGCGGCTACCAGGGCTTCGCGGGCAGCTTCAGCTTCGACAGCGCGGCGGTGAACGACATCAACGACCCGAGCGGCAGCACGGGCCATTACACCGGCGTGGGCCCGGCGTGGAGCATGAGCCTGTCGTTTGACGGCGGGATGGTGATGGACTTCGGCAGCTTGGGGCTGCACGTCAATGTAATGAACGACCTGGGCGGCTACGACTGGCTGGGCCTATTGGGTACAGGCAGCGCGGGCACGGTGAGCGCTGGGCTGTACGACTTCACGCAGGCACTATTCGGCAATGCCGGGCTGCCACTGAAGGAGGGTGGCTATGCGCTAGCTGACTTTGGCTGGTCGGACTTCAGCTGGGAGTCGGGCGTGGGCACGCTGCAGGGCATGTTCACGTCCTTGAGCTGCACGACGTGCTGTACTATCGGTACGCCGCCGAGCGGTGGTGGGGGTGAACAGAACCCCGGTGGGGGTGGCAACACCGTGCCCGAACCCGGCAGCCTGACGCTGGCGATGACCAGTCTGGCATTGCTGCTGCGCCGCCGCTACGGCTGAACCAGGAGACCACGATGAATCCCCATCAGATCCAACTCGTGCGCGAGAGCTTCGCGCTCGTCGAGCCCCAGGTCGCGCAGCGCGGCGCGTTGTTCTACGAAAAGCTGTTCGAGCGTGACCCGTCCATCGGCATGCTGTTTCACACCGACATGGAAACGCAGAGCCGGCGTTTGTTCGAGATGGTCGGCGACGCGGTGGGGCTGCTGAACCACGCTGAGCAACTGGACGCCGTGTTGGCCATGCTGGGCGCACGCCATGTGGCCTATGGCGTGCGCGACGAGCACTACGACACTGTCGGCTGTGCACTGCTCGACACGCTGGCCGCCTCCTTCGGTGCGGCCTTCACGCCCGAACTGCGAGAAGCCTGGGGCGAGTTCTATGGCCGCGTCAGCCGCGTGATGCGCGAGGGTGCCTTCCGCAAGGTGCTGGTGGGGCGCCCGCCGAGCAGCCACACTCAGCCCCGTCAGGACGAGCGGCGCGTGGCTTGAAATATGGAAATGGGGTCGGAGTCGATTGAACGATCGACTCCTACCCCATTTTCATTTGTGCTTCAGCTTGGCTTCCTTGCCCTTGGGGATGACCGAAGTGGTCGGCGCGACCGGGCGGTCGGAGCCTGCCGACTTGCCTTGAGGGGCATCCTTCTTGGGCTTCTTCGCCATCTTGTTGCTGCGCTGTTCGTGGTTCGCCATGGGCCCTCCGTGCAAAGAGTGAAAGATTGAAGTGGCCCGGACTATGCCTCAGCGTCGTACTTCGTCTTGGCCGGGCTGGCCTGCCACTGCTCGGCCGTGATGTCGTAGCGCTTGCAGTCCATGTCGTACCAGCGGCCGGTGCCGGTGTAGCGCATCCCCAAGCGCTCCATGACGGTGGAGGAGGGGGTGTTGTCCGGCTGGCAGACGGCACAGACAAGTTCGGGCTTCAGCGTGTCGAAGGCCCAGCCGACCATATGGCGGGCTGCTTCGCTGGCATAGCCCTGACCCCAGGCGTCCTGTCGCAGCCGCCAGCCTGTTTCCAAGGGGCCTGCCGGATCGCGGTTCAGGTGCTGGATGCAGCCGGCGCCGATGAGCAGCCCCTCGCGCTCGCCACCGCGCAGCACGAAGCCCCACCACGAATAGCCGAACTCGGCCCAGCGGGCCTTCACCCGGTCGATCATCGACTGGGTGTCCTGC
>JASLFM010000043.1 GCA_030150585.1 Acidovorax sp. | reverse complement strand
CGCAGCTGCTCGGTTGATGCGGCGAGCAGTTCGGTCGAGGTGCTATCCACCTGCGCCGTCGTCTGCGCCACGCGGGTCGCCGTGTTCTGCACGCTGCCCACCAGCTGGCGCAGCTCTTCCACCGTGTAGTTCACCGAGTCGGCGATGGCGCCCGTGATGTCCTCGGTCACCGTGGCTTCCTGCGTCAAGTCGCCTTCAGCGACGGACTGCAGTTCGTTCATGAGGCGCAGAATGGCGGCCTGGTTCGCGTCGTTGACGCGCTTGGCCTCCTGCTCCTGGCGCTTGGCATCGCGCTGCTGCAATTCGGCAGCCGCCTGGCGCGTACGGCTGTCCAGCAGTTGCACGCGCGAAATCCCGATACCGCACAGCAGCACGAACAGGCCGGCCAGTGCCAGCGCAGCGAACTGCCCGGCTCCGAGACCCGTCTGGGCCGACAGCTTGGCCTGCAGGCCTTCGAGCTGGCGGCGCAGCGGCTCGCTGTCGGCAATGATGGCGGACTGCGCTTCGCGCGCCGACACCAGGCCCTGCAGGTTGCCCAGGATGGCACTGGCCTGCGTGCGGGTCTGATCGTAGAGTTTGATCAGCGCTTCGAGCTGCTCGCGCGTCTGGGCATCCTTGGTGGCCGCGAGGCGCAGTTCGGGACTCCCCTCCAGGATGCCCTGGGCGATTTCCTTGAAGGAGTTCAAGTCCTTGCCGAGCAGGAACACGGCCTCGGGGCTCACGCCCTCGGTGGTCTGGAATTCGTTGGCGGACTTGCCAATACGCTGCGTAAGCATCACGAGCTGGCCTGCGGCCGAAATCTCGGCTGCGGGTGCGTTCTGCTGCAGCTTGAGCGAGGACACCGTTTCTGCGATTTCGAGCAGGTCGGACGACTGGCGGTTGATGGTCCGCAGGGCATCGCCCACCTGGGTCAGGATCTTCTGCTGGCCCATGACCACGCTGGCATTGCGCTCAGCGCGCTCCATAAGCGGGGTGATGGCGTCGAGTTCCGGCTTGTAGGGCTCGCCCAGCGCTTGCACACCCATGTCGCGGTCGCCGCCGCCCAGCGCGCGCACATTGCGCGCCAGCACGCCCGAGCTGTCCACCACGTCGGGGAAGGCCTGCGGGCTGCCCACCAGGGCCTGAGACACCGACTTGGCCAGGCGCTGCGACTGCATCAGGGCCTGGCCCGTGGCGGCCAGTTGCTGCGCGGAACGGTCGGCTTGCTGCAACACCCAACCTGCGATCAGGGCCAGCACCACCACGCCCACGGCCAGCAAAGCCAAAAGACGGCGCTGGTGGGTCGCAGCGGGCGCACGGCCCAGCAGGGGCAGCGCCACGAGGTCCTCATCAGCAACAGCCGACTCGCCGTACTGTGTGGGAATCCCCTGACCCGGGTCTCCCTGCACGCTGTTCATCGCATCGGCCTGGTAGGAGTCGCGCAGCGGCGAACTGTCGAGCGCCGAAGCCTCAGCCAGAGGATTGTTCATGCCATCGGCAGCACCCGCCTCCGTGCCGTGTTCGGCGGTCTTGCGGTTGAACAGTTTTCCAATTTGATTGACGAAAGACATGGCTCTGCCTTACAGGGAAAAACTCAAGCACTGATGCTCAGGAATGCGGGATGCTGCGAGAGGGTCTGCAGATTCAGCTCTTGCCACCGTGCACCCTGGGCGTCCAGGTAGGTGGTACCGAAATAGGAGGGCGCGTCTTCGGCCGGCGGTTCGGAAGCCACAAAAGCGTCCGCGCCACGCAGGCCCGACAGGCGGTCGACCAACAGGGCTGCGTTCACTTCCAGAGCCGCATTGAGCGCCAGCAGGCTCGAATCGTTGAGCGCCTGCTCCGTGCGCGGGCTGGACCGGCCGAGCAGGCCCGCAAGATCCACAACGCCGACCAGGGTGCCCCGCAGGTTCGCCACGCCCAGAAACCAGTCCTGGGTGTAGGGCACGGCCTGCACGCCGGACCAGGGAAAGATCTCGCCGGACTGCCCAAGGGGCATCAGGTAGTTCTGGCCCGCGGACTCGACCGCCAGCCAGGAGGACACGGAAATGCCTTCACCGCGCGCCGCCTGCAGGCGGCCGGCGAGGCGCGTTTGGAGCTCTCTGAGGGCTTCGCGGTTGGCCATGGACGACGCCGGCGCTTTAGTTCAGCGCGTCGATCTTGGCCTGCAGCTCAGCCGGGTCCACCGGCTTGGTGATGTAGCCACGCGCACCCTGGCGCATGCCCCAGACCCGGTCGGTTTCCTGGTTCTTGCTCGTGCACATGATGATCGGCACGTCGGCGTACTGCGGATCGCGCGTAATAGCGCGTGTGAGCTGGAAGCCGTTCTGCCCTGGCATGACGACATCCATGAGGATCAGGTCGGGCTTTTCCTCGGCCAGGCGGCGGAAGGCTTCGTCTGCGTTCTCGGCGGTGCGCACTTGCATGCCTTTCTTCTGCAGCAAATCGGTCAGAAACATCAGCTCGGTCTTCGAGTCGTCGACGACCAGGACCTTCTGGATGGGCATTACATCGCTCCTTGTTGGGAATTGCCGAACTGCTGCACGGCCTGCAGCAATTGGTCTTTGGTAAACGGTTTGGTGAGGTATTCCTGGCAGCCCACCATGCGCCCCCGCGCCTTGTCGAAAACACCGTCCTTGGAGGACAGCATCACCACGGGCGTATTGGCGAAGCGCGCATTGCGCTTGATGATGGCGCAGGTCTGATAGCCATCGAGCTTGGGCATGAGGATGTCGCAGAAAATCAGCTGGGGCTGGTAATCGTTGACTTTGGCCAAGGCGTCAAAGCCATCGTCGGCCAAAAGAACCTCGTGTCCGCCCTGCTTCAGAAAAATCTCCGCGCTGCGCCGGATGGTATTGCTGTCATCCACCACGAGCACCTTGAAGGATGCGCCGGTCGTAGTCAATTCTTGCTGCTCCTGATGGGAAAAACAAACAACGCAGGCGACATCCGCGTTCAGATCTGAACCATCTCGAAATCTTCCTTGCGCGCGCCGCACTCGGGACAGGTCCAATTCATGGGCACCTGATCCCAAGGGGTGTTGGGGGCTATGCCGTGCTCCGGAGAACCTTGGGCCTCGTCATATATCCAACCACAGATCAAACACATCCAAGTTTTAGGTTCGGTCACAGCTTAATGGGCCTTCACATAGAATGCAACGATTGTATCTAGCCATAACCCTGGGCTGCGGCTTTGGCGCTACCCCCGCTACCCTTTTTGCCCGAGCCCTGGCATGAC
>JASLFM010000028.1 GCA_030150585.1 Acidovorax sp. | reverse complement strand
TGGAGCGGCTGTGGCTGCTGCTGCGGCGCCTGCAGGGACAGGGCGTGCAGGCCATCGCGGGCGACATCGTGCTCGACCGCAGCGCCTTCCAATTGCCCGAGCACGACCCCGCCCGCTTCGATGGCGAGCCGCTGCGGCCCTACAACGCCGCGCCCGATGCGCTGCTGCTCAACTACCAGGCGATCACCATGACCTTCGTGCCCGACAGCGCGGCGGGCCTGGCGCGCGTGACCTACGATCCGCCCCTGGCTGGGATGCGGCTGCAGGCCACCGTGCCCCTGGCCGCGCCGGGCACGGCCTGTGGGGACTGGCGCGCGGGGCTGCGCGCCGAGCTGGCCGAGCCTGCGCGCATCGGCTTTGCGGGCGTGTTTCCGTCGGCCTGCGGCGAGCGCGCCTGGTCCGTGGCCCCGGCGCAGCCCGCGGGCTTCGCGGCGCGGGCCGTGGAGGGAATGTGGCGCGAGCTCGGCGGGCGCCTCTCGGGCCAGGTGCGCGACGGCCGTGTGCCGGCGGGGCTGCAGCCCGCGTTCAGCGTGGCCTCGCCGCCGCTGGCCGAGGTGGTGCGCGACATCAACAAGTACAGCAACAACGTGATGGCCCAGCAGGTGTTCCTGACCCTGGGGCTGCAAAAAGGCGGTGCCGGCAGCTTCGAGGGCGCGCGCGAGGCGCTGCGCCTGTGGTGGCGCCAGCGCTTCGGCGAGGCCGACATGCCGGTGCTGGAGAACGGCGCGGGCCTGAGCCGTGACGAGCGCATCAGCGCCCAGGCCCTGGCGCGCATGTTGCAGGCGGCATGGGCCTCGCCCGTGATGCCCGAGCTGCTCGCCTCGCTGCCCATCGCGGGCGTGGACGGCACGCTGCGCCGCAGCCAGAACCGCTCCGCGGGGGCCGCCCACCTGAAGACCGGCAGCCTGCGCGACGTGTCCGCCATCGCGGGCTACGTGGATGGGGCCAGCGGCCGCCGCTATGTGCTCGTGGCCATCGCCAATCACCCCAATGCGGGCGCGGTGCGGCCCGCGCTCGACGCGCTGATCGACTGGGTGGCGCGCGATTGAGGCGGGACTAGAGACAGGCCTCTAACCGTCCCGGATTGGTAGTTTCCCGCCCCATGCGCAGGGAGGGCGGGTATTAACATCGTGTGATCTAAAAACGAACGACCGTTCGATTTATAACAGGAGATCGCCGATGATCAACAAATGGACTGGGCTGGCCATGGTCAGCGCCGCAGCGATGCTGGCGGCATGTGGCGGAGGTTCTGACCTGGGTGGCAGCACCGAGACGGACCTCAGCGGAGCACGAGGCTCCCTCATGTACAACCCCCCGCTGCGCGTCACGGCGCTTTCCGCGGGCGAATTCAAGGACCGGCTCGCGGCCAGCCCGAGCGGCCAGAGCCTGCTGGCCGTGGCCGGCGCGCCCAAGTGTGGCGTGAACTTCCACTACATCGAGTACGGCACCGTGGGCGGCGCGGGTGAGGGCACGAACGCCTCGGGCGCGCTGATGGTGCCCACGGGCGACGCCGCGGGCTGCAGCGGCCCGCGCCCTGTGGTGCTCTATGCGCACGGCACGACCACCGACAAGGCCTACAACATCGCCGATATCACCGAGCCCACGCGCCCCGGCGCCTCCGAAGGCTCGTTGATCGCCGCCATGTACGCGGCGCAGGGCTTCATCGTCGTGGCGCCCAACTACGCGGGCTACGACGTCTCCAAGCTCGGCTACCACCCCTACCTGAACGCGGACCAGCAGTCCAAGGACATGATCGACGCGCTCACGGCCGCACGCAAGGCCCTGCCCAAGATCGGTGGCCAGGATGCGGGCAAGCTGCTTATCACCGGCTACTCGCAGGGTGGCCACGTGGCCATGGCCACGCACCGCGCGCTGCAGGCGGCCAACGTGCCGGTGACCGCCTCGGCGCCGATGTCGGGTCCCTACGCCATGGGGGCCTTCGGCGACGCCGTGTATTACGGCAACGTGAACCTGGGCGCCACCATCTTCACGCCGCTGCTGGCCACCAGCTACCAGAAGGCCTACGGCAACATCTACAGCCAGCCCTCGGACATCTACGAGGCGGCCTACGCCACGGGCATCGAGACGCTGCTGCCCTCCACCATGCCCATCGCTGATCTCTTCAGCCAGGGCAAGCTGCCGCAGACGGCGCTGTTCAGCAGTACGCCGCCCGCGCCGGCCTTCGCGGGCATCACGCCGCCGACCACGCCGCCCGAACTGGCGCCGCTGTTCGCCCTCGGCTTCGGGGCCAACAACCTCATCAAGAACAGCGCGCGACTGTCCTTCCTGCAGGATGCGATGGCCAACCCCGACGGTGCGGTGCCCAAGCTCACCACGGGCGCCCAGGCCACCGCGCCGCAGCACCCGATGCGCCAGGCCTTCAAGGCCAACGACCTGCGCAACTGGGCACCCAAGCGCCCCGTGATGCTGTGCGGCGGCAATGCCGACCCGACGGTGTTCTACAGCCTCAACACCACGCTCATGCAGGGCTTGTGGTCCGCTCCCTCGCCGCTGGCGCTGCCCGCAGGGCTGCTCACGGTGCTGGATGTGGACTCGGCGCCCGCCGCAGGCGACCCGTTCGCAGCCGTCAAGGCCGGCTTCGCCCAGGCCAAGGCCGGCGTGGCCGCGCAGGGTGGCGCCAACGCGGTGGTGCAGGCCTACCACGGCACGCTGGTGCCGCCGTTCTGCAACGCGGCCGCGCGCGCATTCTTCCAGCAGGTGCTGGCATCGGGCGGTTGAGCGCCATTACAAGGAGTATTGCCATGAACCGCCTCATCACCCAGACCCTGGCCGGCGCGGCGCTGCTCGCGCTGTGCGGCGCGGCTTCGGCCCAGTGGACCGTGCGCGCCGGCGTGACGCACGTCGCCCCCAATTCTTCGGCGACCGACGCTGTGGGCCCCATGCTGCCCGGCCCGCCGTCGGGTATCAGCGTGGACGTGAAGAACCAGTCCACCCTGTTCCTGTCGATCGCCCGCGAGATCAATCCCAACATGGAGCTGGAACTCGCGCTGGGCTACCCGCCCACCCACGACGTGAACGCGAAGATCGCCTCGTCGCTGCCGCCGCATATCGTGGCCTTCAACGGCCAGAAGCTCGCCGAGGTGCGCCAGATCGCGCCCACGCTGTTCTTCAACTACAAGTTCGGTGATGCCAACAGCCAGTGGCGTCCCTTCGTGGGCGTGGGGATCAACTACACCAACTTTGACAAGCGCACCTCCACGGCCGCGAACAATGCGCTCAACGGCGGGCCGACGGACATCCGCCTCTCCGACTCCTGGGGCCTGGCGGGCCAGGTCGGCCTGAGCTACCGCATCAATGACCGCTGGTCGATCACGGGTGCCGTGGCCACGGCGCGCGTCAAGACCAAGCTCACGACCACCACGGCCGGCGTGCAGCGCAACATCGACATCCGCTTCCACCCCACGGTGTTCACGATCGCCGCCGGCTACACGTTCTGACCGGCCTGTTACTCCAAGGTGCAAAAAAGCCGACCCCCGGGTCGGCTTTTTTCATGGGGCCAGCGTGGCGGCGCTGATGGCGCTTACCACTGCAGCCGCACGCGGCTGTACACGTACTCGCCGAACTGGCGGTGCGCCGAGGGGGTGATGTACACGTTGTCGGCAAACACGTACTTGGTCTGGTTGGCGCCCTGGATCAGGGTGGAGGCCGTGCACCGGTTGGAGTTGATCTGGCCCGTGCCCGTGCCGATGCCGTTGCCGGGGTCCACCGACGTGCACACCGCGGTGGTGGCATTGTCGAAGCCATAGCTGCCGGGCGAGTTCACGTACAGGTTCACGTAGTACTCCAGGTCCATGTACTGCACCTGCTTGCCGAGGTCATCGACGTTGACCTTGAGGCCCGTGATGAAGGCCTGGGTCGCGTTGTACAGCAGCGCCTGCTGCCCGGTGGAAATGCCCCAGGGCGTCTTGTCCAGGTCGTAGACGCTGGTCAGCACCACGTGGGTGCCGCCCGCATTGACGATGCGGCGCACCTGCGCGGCCAGTGCATTGCCCCACTGGCGCGCGTTGGCCAGGTAGTCGGCCTGCGTCATCGTGCCCGCCTGCACGGCCATGAAGCCTGCGATCAGGTCGCTCACGCCACCGTTGATGAGGATGAAGTCGTTGTTGGCGAACGTATTGCCGGACAGGAACTTGTCGATCTGCTGCGTGATGGAGAGCGTGTTCGCATTGCCCGCGGCGTCGGGCGTGATGCTGATGCGCGCATTGCCCGCGGCGTAGCTAAAGCCGCCCTGGGAGACGGGCGTCACGGTCTTGCCATAGTGCGAGGCGAACTGGGTGGTCCAGTTGAGCACGGTGCCGTCGTTCACGGTGTAGGCCGCGCCGTTCTGGCCCACATCGGTGATCGCGTCGCCGAAGGCGATGATGCGATTGGGCGAAATGGCCGATTCGACGGTGCTGGAACCGCAGGCCGCGAGCAGCGCGGCCGATGCACAGGCGGCGGCGATGATGCCGCGGCGCATCCAATGAGATGCCATGAATTTCTCCAGAAATGTGGGCAAGAGTTTAACGGTACCCGGCAGGGCTTCAGGCCGCTGCCGCGCGCTGCAGCCGGTCGCGTACGCCCTCCCATTCGGGCGAGGCGGGCGGAAGTTCGATCCAGATCAGCCGCGCGCCCGCATCGTCGAAGGCGCGCAGCACCGAAAACAGCTGCTGCGCCGTGGCGGCCGCGTCGTCGGGCATGCGCCGCACCAGCACCTGGGCCGAGCGGGTGCGCAGCGGCGTGCGGGCGTACACGGCCAGGTGCGCGGCGTCGGCGCCGAGCAGGTCCAGGCCCGTCTGCAGGGCCTTGGCGTCCATGAGGCGCACCTTGGCGTTCGGCGCGTAGTGCGCTTCCAGCGTGCCCGACGCGCGCGGGGTGTGCTCGGGCAGCTCCTCTTTCGAGAGCGGAGCAATGCCGCAGGCGGCCTGGATCTGCGCGCGCGTGATCGCGCCCGGGCGCAGCAGTACGGGCACGCCGCGCGTGCAGTCGACGATGGTGCTTTCGATGCCCACTTCGCAGGGGCCGCCGTCGAGCACCAGCAGGTCTTCGCCGAACTCGGACTGCACATGGGCCGCCGTGGTCGGGCTCACGCGGCCAAAGCGGTTGGCGCTGGGCGCGGCCACTCCCCAAACGGGGGGCTGCAATTGCGCGCAGGCCTGTAGCAGCGATTGTGCGACCGGATGTGAAGGACAGCGCAGGCCTACGCTGTCCTGACCCCCGGTTGCCGCGGCCACCATTCCCGCGCGGCGCGGC
>JASLFM010000502.1 GCA_030150585.1 Acidovorax sp. | reverse complement strand
AGTGCAGGCAGATCGCGGCGGTTTCATAGACCACGAGGCTGCCGTCCGTCAGCACCGGAATCAGCCCGTTGGGGTTGAGCCGCAGGTATTCGGGCGCCTTGTGCGCGCCCTGCGCACGGTCCACGAGCACACGCGCGTAGGGGATGCCCAGCTCTTCGAGCAGGATGTGCGGCACCATCGCGGCGGTGCTGGGGTAGTAGTGCAGCTGGATCATGAAGCTATCGAAACAGTAGCTGAATGCGCCCTAACCAAGGGCGCTGGAGGCCAAAAACATCAACCGACATGCTTGCCGAAGAAGGCCAGCGTGCGGTCGCGCGCGGCCATGGCGGCGGCCTCATCGTAGGCGCCGCGCTGGTCGCAGTTGAAGCCGTGGTCGGCCTCGTAGACATGCACGCCCACGCCGGGGTGGGCGCGCGCGAAGGCCTGCACGCCGTCCTGCGGAATGTGCGCATCGCGCCGGCCGAAGTGCGCGATCACCGGGCAGCGCGGTTCGCGCGCGGCCTCGGCCCCCACGGTCATGCCGCCGCCGTAGTAGCAGGCCGCCGCGGCAATGCCGTCGAGCGCGCAGGCCGCGCGCCAGGCCAGCAGGCCGCCCCAGCAAAAGCCCACCACGCCCACCCGGCCGCCCCCCCGGCGCGCCGCCTCGGCCACGGCCGCCTGCACATCGGGCAGCAGTCCCGGGGCCGGCAGCGCCTCGGCGCGCGCCTTGAGCGCGCGGCCCAGCTCCATGTCGGAGGCACTGTAGCCCAGGTCCACGCCTGGCTGCAGACGGGCGAACAGGTCGGGCGCCACGGCCACGTAGCCGCGCGCGGCGAGCCGGTCCGTCACAGCGCGGATGTGCGCGTTCACCCCGAAGATTTCCTGCAGTACCACCACGCCACCCCGCACAGGCCCTTCGGGCAAGGCCACCCAAGCCCGCACCGCCGCGCCATCCGCCGACACCAGATCGACCCAGTTACCCATGGCAATCACCCCGTCCAAGTAGTGCTGTAATGCCGGACATTCTCACAGGAGACGCTCTTTGGACAAAGTAGCCATCGTGACCGGCGGCGGCCGGGGCATCGGCGCCGCCACCGCGCTCTTGGCCGCCCGCCAGGGCTGGGCCGTGGCCGTCAACTACGCGCAGCGCGCCGATGCGGCCGAGGCCGTGGTGCGCCAGATCCGTGAAGCGGGCGGCCGCGCCATCGCCGTGCGCGGCGACGTGGCCGTGGAGTCCGACGTGGTCGCGCTCTTCGAGGCCGTGGACCGCGAACTCGGCCGCGCCACCGCGCTGGTGAACAACGCGGGCGTGGTGGACCGCCCTGCGCGCGTGGACGAGATGACCGGCGAGCGCCTGCGCCGCATGTTCGACATCAACGTGCTGGGCAGTTTCTACTGCGCGCGCGAGGCCGTGCGCCGCATGAGCACCCAGCACGGCGGCGCGGGCGGCAGCATCGTCAACGTGTCGAGCGCCGCCGCGCGCCTGGGCGCGGCGGGCCAGTACGTGGACTATGCGGCGGCCAAGGGCGCGATCGACACGTTCACCATCGGCCTGGCGCGCGAGGTCGCGGCCGAAGGCATCCGCGTGAACGCCGTGCGCCCGGGCCTCATCGAGACCGAGATCCACGCCAGCGGCGGCCTGCCCGACCGCGTGCGCGACCTCGCGCACCAGGTGCCCATGGGCCGCGGCGGCACGGCCGAGGAAGTGGCCGAAGCCATCGTGTGGCTGATGGGCGATGCCTCGCCCTACACCACCATGACCCTGATGGAAGTTTCGGGCGGAAGGTAAGCCATGGATCTGAAACCCCTCATCACCCTGCTGGCCATCGTCAACCCGCTGGCCATCGTGCCGTTCTTCATCCACTACACCGAAGGCTTCTCGCCTGCACAGCGCCGCCGCACCATCCAGGTGGCGGCGTTCAGCGCGTTCTGCGTGATCGCGGCCTGCGCGCTGCTGGGGCTGCAGATCCTCGACTTCTTCAACATCTCGCTGCAGAGCTTCCAGGTGGGCGGCGGCATGCTGCTGCTCATCAGCGCGATGAACATGCTCAACGCCCAGCCCGCCGAGGCCAAGCCCCACACCAACGACCTGGAGGCAGGCGCCGAGAAGGCCGCTGCAGGCTCCAGCATTGCCGTGGTGCCGCTCACCATTCCGCTGCTCACGGGGCCCGCGAGCATGTCCACCGTAGTGATCTACGCCGACCGCGCGCACACCTTCTGGCAGCACGCGGCCCTGGTCGGCTACGGCGTGGTGATCGGGCTGGCCACGGCGCTGTGCTTCTCGCTGGCCGACCCCATCGCGCGCGTGCTCGGCAAGACCGGCATCAACGTGATGACGCGGCTCATGGGCCTGATCCTCGCCGCGCTGGCCGTGGAAGTGATGGCCGACGGCCTGGGCAAGATCTTCCCCGTGCTCGTGGCGCGCTGACATGGCCTGGCGCCTGCTGCTCGTCGAAGACGACCCCGCCATCGCGCGCACCGTGGCCTACACGCTGGAGCGGGAGGGCCTTGAGGTCACCCACAGCCTGTTGCTGGGCGACGCGCGGAGCCAGCTGCGCGGCGCACCGTTCGACCTGCTCGTGCTCGACGTGGGCCTGCCCGACGGCAGCGGGCTCGACCTGCTGCGCGAGCTGCGCCAGGCGCAGCGCACCCTGCCCGTGCTCATGCTCAGTGCCCATGGCGAGGAGATCGACCGCGTGCTGGGCCTGGAGCTGGGCGCCGACGACTACCTTGCCAAGCCCTTCAGCCCGCGCGAGCTGGCCGCGCGCGTCAAGGCCCTGCTGCGCCGCGCGACCACGCCCACCGGGGCCGGCGCAGCCGGCCCTTTTCGCGACGATGCCAGCGGCCAGCGCATGCACCTGCACGGCCAGCCGCTCGCGCTCACGCGGCGCGAGTACCGGCTGCTGTCCCACCTGCTCGCGGGCGCGGGCCGCATCCACACGCGCGAGGCGCTGCTGGCCGCCGCCTGGGGCGACGAGAGCGAGAGCACCGACCGCACCGTGGACACCCACATCAAGACCCTGCGCGCCAAGCTGCGCGCCGCCGACCCGGTGCGCGAGTACATCAGCACGCACCGCGGCATGGGCTACTGCCTCGACCTCTGAGCCATGCGCCTGGGCCTGCGGCTGCTGTTCGCCTTCTTTCTCATCAACGGCATCGCCGCCTTCTTCGTGCTGCGCGTGTTCACGGCCGAGATCAAGCCCAGCGTGCGCGAGGTGATGGAGGACATGATGGTGGACACCGCCAACATCCTCGCCGAGCTCGCAAGCGACGATCTCGCCGCAGGCCGCTTTGGCGCCCAACCCGGCAGCGACGACAGCGCCTTCGCACGCCACGTGCGCGCCTACGCCAGCCGCCCCATCGACGCGGCGATCTGGGGCTTCTCCAAGCAAACGCTCGACTTCCGCATCTACGTGACCGATGCCACGGGCCGCGTGGTGTTCGACAGCGAGCGCAAGGCCGTGGGGCAGGACTATTCACAGTGGCGCGACGTGGCCCGCACGCTGCGCGGCGAGTACGGCGCGCGCGCCAGCCGCGACGTGCAGGAGGACGACACCACCGGCGTGATGTACGTGGCCGCGCCGATCCACGTGAACGACCGGATCGCAGGGGTGCTCACGGTGGCCAAGCCCACGCGCACGGTGCAACGCTTCATCGATCGCGCGGAGCGCAAGGTGCTCCAGGGCGGCCTGCTGCTGCTCGCTCTCTCCGCCCTTGTGGGCGTGGCCGTCACCGTGTGGACCGTGTGGCATGTACGCCGCCTGCGCGACTATGCGCTGAGCGTGCAGGGCCCGAGCGACGGCGCCGCGCCGCCGCCGCCCGTGCCCGCGGTGCCCGGCGAGCTCGGCGACCTGGCCCGCGCCATGGACCGCATGCGCGAGCGGCTTGAAGGGCGCGACTACATCGAGGGCTACGTGCGCGCGCTCACCCATGAACTCAAGAGCCCCGTGGCAGCCATCCGCGGCGCAGGCGAGCTGCTGCAGGACGAACTGCCCGGCGCCGACCGCCGCCAGTTCGCCACCCAGGTGGTGGAGCAGAGCGAGCGCCTGCAGCGCCTCATCGACCGGCTGCTCGAACTCTCCAAGCTGGAGCAGCGCCAGCATGCCGAGGCCGCTGCCCCCGTGGCGCTGCGCGACTGCGCCGAGCGCGCGGTGCGCCAGGCCCGGGCCCGCGCATCCCAGCGCGGCGTGGCGTTGGAGCTGGCGGGCGGCGGTGCGAGCGGCCCCTGGGAGGCCGAGCTGGTCACGGTCGCCATCGGCAACCTGATCGACAACGCCATCGATTTTTCGCCCGAGGGCGGCACCGTGCGCGTGGAGCTGGCAGGCTCCACGGTGGCCGTGCAGGACCAGGGCCCCGGCGTGCCCGGCTACGCGCTGCCGCGCCTGGGCGAACGCTTTTTCACCACCGCGCGGCCCGATGGCACGCGCAGCGGCTCCGGCCTGGGGCTGGCCATCGTCCGGCGGGTGATGCAGCTGCACGGCGGCAGCATGGCCGTGGAGGATGGCGCCCCGGGGCTGCGCGTGGAACTGCGCTTCTGAGCGCCTGCCAGGGCCGCTACTCCCCCACGATGCGGTTGCGCCCGCCGCGCTTGGCGCGGTAGAGCCGCCGGTCCACCTCCTCCAGGAAGCGCAGCGGCGCGTCGTGCTGGCCTGGAATGAGGGTGCCCGTGCCGATGCTCACCGTGAGCAGCTGGCCAATGGGGGAATCCGCATGCGCGATCTGCGACTTGAACACCGCCTGCCGGCAGCGCTCGGCCACCGCACGCGCGGCGCGCGCATCGCTCGCGGGCAGCAGCAGCACGAACTCCTCGCCGCCGTAGCGCGCCAGAAAGTCGCGCGGACGGTGCACGGCACCGGCCAGCGCGCGGGCCACGCGCTTGAGGCACTCGTCGCCCTCCACGTGGCCGTAGGCGTCGTTGTAGCGCTTGAAGAAATCCACGTCGAACAGCAACAGCGACAGCGGCTGCGACTCGCGCCGCGCATCCTGCCATTCGCGCTCGAACACGGCGTCGAACTTGCGGCGGTTGTTCACGCCCGTGAGCCCGTCGCGGAACGACAGGTCCTCCAGCTCCTGCTGCAGGCTCAGCAGCTTCTCCTCACTCTGCTTGCGCTCGGTGATGTCGAACATGAAGCCCACGAGGGACACCACGTTGCCCTGCAGATCGCGCACCACATGCACCACGTCGCGGATCCATACATAGTCGCCCTGGGTGGTGAGCGCGCGGTAGTCGGCCTCGTGGTCCACGCCCGACTGCGACTGGGAAATGCAGAAGTTGACCACGCGATCGCGGTCGTCGGGATGCATGCGGTCCGCCCAGTCCTGCACCGTGACCCAGCTCGTGGGCGCCCAGCCCAGCAGGCTCTCGATCTGCGGGCCGATGTAGGCGAAGGTCGCGGTCGCCCAGTCGATCTTCCAGGGAATGGCGCGCGTGGACTCCAGCAGGGTGCGGTACAGCGCGTTGTCGGGCTCGGTGGGACTCATGGGTCTGCGGGGCAAGTCCAAAAACCGGACAAGCATAACCCGCACCAGGATCTTGCCTGGCCCGCTGCGCGTGCACTTCACGCCCGCTTCACAAACTTCATCCGCTTCTCACGGACGCTGCCGACACTGCTTCCACAGACCCACTACCTATCTGCGGAGGCCCCTTTGAGACACCCCCTGTTCGCCAAAATCGCCGCGCTCGCGGCTGTCACGCTGTTGCTGCTGTTCGGCTTGGGCATGATCGAGGACGTGGTGCGCGACCGGCAGCGCTACCGCACCGAGGCCACGCGCAGCGTGGCCCAAAGCCTGGCCGGCCCCCAGACGCTGCTCGGCCCCATGCTGCACAGTGCCTGCGTGGAAAGCTGGGACGTGGCCAGCGGCTCGGGTGCCGAGCGCCGCACCACCGAGCAGCGCCGCGAGTTCCTGCTCACCGCCCTGCCCGAGCAGCTGCAGCTGCGCACGGGCGCCGCCATGGAGGAGCGCGCCCGCGGCCTGCACAAGGTAAACGCCTACACGCTCAAGGCGCATGTGACAGCGCAGTGGGCCAGCCTGGCCAGCCTGCGCCCCGAGGGCACGGTGAAGGGATCGCGCATGCAGTGCGGCGCCCCCATCCTGATGGTGGGCGTGGGCGATGCGCGCGGCATCCGCACGGCCCAGGTGGAGGTGGATGGGCACGCGCTCGCCCTCAAGCCCGGTACCTTCCACCCGGTGTACACACGCGGCCTGCACACGCCGCTGCCCGAAGGCCTGCGCGCGCAGGACGGCCCCGTGAGCGCCTCGCTCGACCTCGAACTCGTGGGCACCGAGCGCCTCGCCATCGTGCCGCTGGGCGGAACGACGGAAGTGCAGATGCAAAGCGGCTGGCCACACCCTTCGTTCGGCGGGCGCTTCCTGCCTTCCGAGCGCCAGGTCACGGGCGCAGGCTTCACGGCACGCTGGCGCCTGTCGTCGCTCGCCACCACGGCCCAGCAGGACGTGGTGGACGGCCGCAAGGTCTGCGACGCCGCGCAGGTGGAAGGCACCGCCTACGCCCCCGGCGACAGCGGCACCGCAGGCCAAGGCACGCGCGGCTGCACCGACAGCTTCAGCGTGGCCTTCGTCGACCCCGTGAACCCCTACTCGCTCTCCGACCGCGCCACCAAGTACGGCGTGCTGTTCATCGCCCTCACTTTCGTGGCCGTGGGCCTGTTCGAGCTGATGCAGAAGCTGCGCGTGCACCCGGTGCAGTACCTGCTCGTGGGCAGCGCGCTGTGCAGCTTCTTCCTGCTGCTGGTGAGCCTGTCGGAGCATTGGCCGTTCGGCACTTCGTACGCGGTCGCCGCCACGGCCTGTGTGTTGCTGCTGGGCTACTACGCGAGCCACATGCTGGGCAGCCTGTGGCGCGGGCTGCCGTTCGGCGCGCTGATCGGGCTGCTGTACGGCCTGCTGTACGTGCTGCTGCAACTGGAGCAGACGGCCCTGGTCGTGGGCGCGCTCTCGCTGTTTGCCGTGCTGGCCGCCGTGATGGTGCTCACCCGCCGTGTGAACTGGTATGAACTGACCCAGCCCCGCACCGCCCAAGCCGCTCCGGAGGCCGCATGAACACCGCCACAAGCCACTGGACTGCTCGCCTCGGCGAAACCCCGCCGCTGCTCACCGACGCCGAGGCCGCGCGCGTGCAGCGCCACCGCGACCGCCTGCTCGCCGCGCTGCAGGCACGCGACCGCGAAGCGCTGCACGGCGCCAAGCAAGACGTGCTGCAGGACGCCTACGGGGCCGCCTTCCGGCCAGCGCTGCGGCGGGCATTGCGCCAGTTGTCGTGGCACATGGCCGGCTGGCTGCTCACCGGGCACCGCTGAGCGCCAAAAAAAGCCGCAGGCACTTCTCGCGCGAGCACCCGCGGCTGTCAAGAACGCTCCCGTACACACTCAGGCCACGGCGCGCTCCGGCTCGGCGGCAGCCTCATCGCCGCTCGAGCAAGCGCCGCCGCAGCCATGGATCAACCCCTCCGGCAATGCCTGGGGCGCCTGCACGGTGCCCGTCACCGGATCGAAGCCCACACGGCGCAGATGCAGTGCCAGGGCCGCGTCCATGCTCTGCGCATGCTGCGGGAACCACACCGCCAGCTCCGACGCCATGGCCCGCACCACGGGCAGCTCGCCCTGGGCGCCGCGTGCCGCACCCTCGCGCATGACCTGCAGCACCACCTTGTGCTGCATGCTGTGGCAGTTGCCCGAGGCGAAGCGCGTGGCGGCCATCCAGGCATCCTCCTGGCCGAAGTGCTGGTCGGTGTGGTCGATCAGCGCCTGCCAGGCCTGCAGCAGCATGGCGTCGTCGGCCCGCTCGACGGCCGCCAGCAGATCCACGAATTCGCGGTGGGTGTCGTCCATCAGCGGCAGATCGAGCACCAGGGCGTCGGACCATGCGAGTGCGGCCATCTTCATTCCTTGCATCAACGTGGGGGGCCAGCTTATCGGCCATGGCAGGGCAGGCCTTTGACGCAAGTCAGTTGTCCGCATCGCAACAACCCACGAAGCCAGCGTCGCCCAGGCCAGGGCGGCCGTGCGCGGCCCCGAGCAGGCCGCGCCGCCCTCAGCGCATGAGGAACTTCTCGACGTAGAGCTGGCGCGCGCGGTCCATGTGGTCCAGCGCGAGCCGGTGCAGCCGCGCGCGGTCGCTGGCGTGCAGCGCCTCAACCATGGCCGCGTGCTCGCTGCAGGCCTGCTCCAGCGCCCGCGCGTCGGCGATGCCATAGGCACGCGCGGGAAAGCTCAGCCAGTCGTGCAGGCGGATCGACTCGGCGATGTAGGGGTTGTCGCACAGGCCGTAGAACAGCCGGTGGAAGGCCATGTTCGTGCGGTGAATTGTGATGAGGTCGCCCGTGGCGGCTGCCTCGGCGTGGGCCCGCGCGGCGGCCTCCACAGTGGCCAGGCGCTCGGGTGCCGCAGGCAGCGGCATGGCCGCCACGGCTGCGCCGTGCAGCACCGCGCGGAAGTGGTAGAGGTCGCGCAGGCTTTGTTCGTCGAAGCGCCGGATGCGCGCGCCCAAATGCGGGGGCTTCACGACCACGCCCAGGCGCTGCAGTTCGGCCAGCGCAGCGCGCACCACATGCCGCTTGGCGCCGTAGTCCTCCATGAGGTGGTCCTCGATCAGCCGGTTGCGCGGAAGGATGCGCCCCCGGATGACGTCGGTTTCGATCGCCTCGATGACGGCAGCCACCTGCGCGGGCAGGGTGGCGTGGGGAAAGGCGCCGTTGTCGGCAGCGGCCAGCCGGTTTTTGCTCATGGCCCGATGGTAGTCAACCGGGCCGCGCACCCATCGCGCCGAGGCCTGTTTTATCAATAGTTTTATCGCCAATATTGGCGACAACGCGCTCGTTGTCTTTCCCGTTCCGGCTCCCTAGACTGCCGCCCGGAATCAACCCAGGAAAGACCCATGGCACCGCCCTTCGCCGCCACCGAGCTCATCAGCATCAACCCCGCCAACGGCGCCGAGATCGCCCGCGTTCCCATCACCACGCCCGATGAATTGAGCGCGGCCGTGAACCGCGCCTGGCATGCCTTCCACCACTCGGGCTGGAAGTCGCTGCTGCCGCACAAGCGCGCACTCGTGCTGCACGCGATCGCCGATGGCCTGGCGGCCGAGAAGGAATCGCTCGCGCGACTGCAGATGCAGGACAACGGCAAGCCGCTGGGCGAGTGCCGCGGCATGGTGGAGTCGGCCATCGGCACGTTCCGCTACTACGCTGGCGTGTGCGAGACGCTGGAGACCGACGTGACGCCCGCGCGCGGCGACTATGTGTCGTTCACCGTGCTCGAGCCCTTCGGCGTGGTGGCCGCGATCACGCCCTGGAACTCGCCGATCATGAACGACGCGACCAAGGTCGCGCCCGCGCTCGCGGCGGGCAATGCCGTGATTCTCAAGCCCTCGGAAGACTCGCCGCTGCTCGCGCCCGAGCTGGCGCGCATCGCATTGGCCGCCGGCCTGCCCCAGGGCCTGCTGCAGGTGGTGCAGGGCCGGGGCGCCGACGTGGGCGCGGCCCTCGTGGCCCACCCGGGCGTGCGCATGGTCTCGTTCACGGGCGGCACCGTGTCGGGCCGCGCCATCGCCCGCGTGGCGGGCGACCGGCTCGTGCCCACGGCGCTGGAGCTGGGCGGCAAGTCGCCCCACGTGGTGTTCGCCGACGCGGACCGGGAACATGCCGTAGCCGCCGTGGTGGCAGGCATCTTCGGCTCGGCGGGCCAGTCGTGCGTAGCGGGCTCGCGCCTGTTCATCGAAGAAAGCATCTACGACGAGGTGCTCGCCGCCGTCGTGGCGCGCGCGCGCCAGTTGAAGGTCGCCCCACCGGATGCCGATGGCGTGGAGATGGGACCGCTGGCCTCGTTCCACCACCGCGAGCGCGTGGCGGCCTTTGTGGAGCGCGCGCGCGCCGAGGGCGGCCGCGTGCTGTGCGGCGGTGCAGCGCCCACAGGCGGCGCGTTTGACCAAGGTGCCTACTACCTGCCCACGGTGATCGACGGCCTGCCGTATGACGCGGCGTCGTGCCAGGAAGAGGCCTTCGGCCCCGTGCTCGTGGCCCTGCCGTTCAAGGACGAGGCCGACCTCATCGCGCAGGCCAACGGCACGGCCTTCGGCCTGGCCTGCGGCATCTGGACCGAGAGCTTCAAGCGCGCCTGGCGCATCGGCCGCGCGCTGGAGGCCGGCTCGGTGTGGATCAACACCTACAAGCAATCGGTGACCAGCACGCCCTTCGGCGGTTTCAAGAACAGCGGCATCGGCCGCGAGAAGGGCATCGACGGCCTGAAGCTCTACGCCCAGGTCAAGAGCATGTACTTCGGGCTGCACGAACTGCCGCTGGCCGTGGCGAAGTGAACCGATCCGCACTCCAACTGAAAGCCTTGAAGACATGAGCATTTCCAAAGTCGCCATCTACGGCCTCGGCAACATGGGCTACCCGCTCGCCGAACGCGTGGGCCGCCAGTTCCCCACCCAGGTATTCGACCTTGACGCCGCTGCGCTGCAGCGCGCCAAGGAAGCTTTTGGGGCCGAGGCCATCGGCGCGCCCGATGCGCTGCAGGACACCCCCGTGGTCGTGCTGTGCCTGCCCACCCCCGCCATCTCGCAGAAGGTGCTCCAGCAGATCGCGCCACACCTGCCGCGCGGCGCGGTGGTGCTGGAAACCAGTACCGTGAACCCCGAGCACATCCACGCGGAGCAGCAGTTGCTCGCCCCCTACGGCATCGACGTGGTGGATGCCTCCATCATGGCCGGCGTGGGCCAGATGGTGGCGGGCACAGCCTCGCTCGCGCTGGGCGGCGACCCGGCCGCCATTGCACGCGCGCAGGGCGTGCTCGATGCCATCGCCGGCAAGCAGGTCTACTTCGGCGCGTTGGGCGCGGGTGCGGCCGCCAAGGTGATCAACAATGCCGTGGCCCATGCCGTGATGATCGTCGTGGCCGAGGCAGGCGCACTGGCTACGGCCGCGGGCGTGGACTGCCAGAAACTCATAGCCCTGCTGTCCGACGCGCAGATGGGCCTGCACCGCCCGCTGACCTACCGCTACGCCGAGCGCATCGTGCAGGGCGACTACGCGGGCGGCATGCCGCTGGACGCAGCGCGCAAGGACTCCGTGCTGGCGCTGCAGCTCGCGCAGACGCTGGGCGTGCCGCTGTTCGCCATCCAGGGCTCGCACAGCGTATACGACATGGCCGCAGCGGCAGGCTACGGCCGCGACGACTACGCCGCCGTGGCCAAGCTCTGGGCCGACTGGGGCTGCCCCACCGTGCCGCCACAGGGCGCCTGAACCCATTCCCCCGAACCGAATCATCCAAGGAGACATATGACTTCCACCGCATCCACCCTCTTCGCGCGCACGCGCCGCCGCATCGTCCTGGCCTTGGGCGCATTCGCGCTCTCCACGGGCCCGGCATGGGCCGCCTGGCCCGAGAAGCCCATCGAGCTCGTGGTCGGCTTCGCAGCCGGCGGCGGCACCGACATCACGGCCCGCACGCTGGCCGTGCACCTGGCCAAGCATCTGGGCACCCAGGTGGTGGTGACCAACAAGCTCGGCGCGTCGGGCGAGCTGGGCCTGGGCTACGTGGCCAAAGCCGCGCCCGACGGCTACGTGATCGGCATGACGAACATGCCCGGCCTGGTCACGCTGCCGATCGAACGCAAGACACAGTTCAAGGGCAGCGACTTCGCCTACATCGCCAACCTCGTGCGCGACCCGAGCGCGTTCAGTGTGCTGGCCAACAGCAAATACAAGAACCTGGCCGATCTGATCGCCGACGCCAAGGCGCATCCCGGGGAACTCAGCTACGGCTCCACGGGCGTGGGCACGGACGACCACCTCGCCATGGTGCTGTTCGAGCGCCTCACGGGCACCCGGCTCAACCATGTGCCCTACAACGGCGCGGGCCCGCTGCGCACCGCCGTGCTCGGCGGCCATGTGCTGATCGGCGGCATGAACCTCGGCGAAGTCATGCCCTTCAAGGACAAGGTGCGCGTGCTGGGACAGGCCAGCCCCGCACGCTCGCGCCTCGCGCCCGATGTGCCAAGTTTCAACGAGCAAGGCGTGAACCTGGTGTTCAACTCCGAGCGCGGCATCGTCGCGCCCGCCGGCATCCCCGCGGATGTGCAGCGCCGCCTGACCGAGGCCCTGCGCGCGATCGCCGCCGACCCCGAGTTCCAGAAGCAGATGCAGGTGCAATTCACCGAGATGGACTACCTCGAGGGCGCTGCCTGGAAGGCGCGCCTGGACAAGGCCACAACCGACTTCAACGCGCTGTGGAAGTCGGCGCCCTGGTCGGACGCGAAGTAACTCAGAGATTCGGCGCCAGCAGGCGCCGCAGCGCCTCGATGTCCATGCCACGGCGCGCAGCCATGTCGGCCAGTTGGTCCTCGCCGATCTGGCCCACGTTGAAATACGTGGCCTCGGGGTGGCCGATGTAGAAGCCGCTCACGCTCGATGCGGGGAACATGGCCAGGCTGTCGGTCAGCTCCATGCCGATGTCCTTGGCGTCGAGCAGTTTGAACAGGTCGATCTTGGCCGTGTGGTCCGGGCAGGCCGGGTAGCCGGGCGCGGGGCGGATGCCCTGGTACTGCTCCTTGATGAGCTGCTCGTTGGTCAGCTGCTCATCGGCCGCGTAGCCCCACAGGTCCTTGCGCACGCGCTCGTGCAGGCATTCGGCGAAGGCCTCGGCCAGGCGGTCGGCCAGGGCCTTGAACATGATGCCCGAGTAGTCGTCCAGCGCGGCCTGGAATTCCTTGTCCTTCTTCTCGGCGCCGATGCCGGCCGTCACGGCGAACAAACCGGCGTAGTCCTTGATGCCGGATTCTTTGGTGGCCACGAAGTCCGACAGGCAGCGGCTGGGCCGCATCGAGCCGTCGACCATCTGCTTCTCGGTCTGCTGGCGCAGGCCGTACCAGGTCATGAGTTCGGTGCTGCGCGACTCGTCGCTGTAGAACACGATGTCGTCGCCCACGCGGTTGGCCGGGTACAAGGCCATCACGCCGTTGGCCGTGAGCCAGCGGCCCTCGATGATCTTCCTGAGCATGACCTGCGCATCTGCCAGCACCTTGCGCGCCTCGGTGCCCACGATCTCGTCGTCGAGGATGGCGGGGTAAGGCCCGGCCAGGTCCCAGGTCTGGAAGAACGGGCCCCAGTCGATGTACTGGGCGATTTCGGCCAGGTCGAAGTTCTTGAACACGCGCCGCCCCAGCACGCGCGGCACGGTGGGCGGGTGCTGGGTGAAGTTCACGGGCGTGGCATTGGCGCGCGCTTTCTCCAGCGGCCACAGCGGGGTTTTCTTTTTCTTGGCGTGCAGCTCGCGCACCTTCTCGTAGTCGGCCTCGACTTCGGCCAGGTACGCCGCCTTGCCCTCGCCCAGCAGGCTTTGCGCCACGCTCACGCTGCGCGAGGC
>JASLFM010000466.1 GCA_030150585.1 Acidovorax sp. | reverse complement strand
TCGCGGAAATAGGCCTCGAACGCATCGAGGTCCTGTCCGCCGCCCACCGCGTCGCGCCCCTGGGTGAACACCGTGAAGTTGTCGCCCCCCGTGGCCAGGAAGCTGCTGAGCACCACGCGCACCACGTCCTGGCTCGCAATGGGCGTGCCGTGCAAGCGCATGGCGCTCACGCGCCGCCCGCGCGGTTGTGCGAGGTCGTAACGGTAGGAAAAGCCCTCGGAAACGGCCAGGATGCGGGGGCGCTCCACCGTGTTGGTGCCGCTGTCGAACTGCTGCTCCAGCGCCGCGTGCAGTTGCGCCCCAGTGTAGCTGCGTACTTCCAGGCTGTTGCCGAAGGGCTGCACGGTGAACAGCTGGCCGTAGCGCACCAGCCCCTGGCCGTCGGGCACCAGCTCGGCACGCACGCCGCCCGGGTTCATGAACGAGATTTGTGCGCCGCCACGCTCGGGCGCGCGTGTGGCCGCAAGCTGCGCATCGGCGATGAGATTGCCCAGCACCGTCTCGCCCGAGGCCGAGGGACGGCGCGTAAAGGGCCCGCTGGCTTGTCCCACGGGCCGTTGGGCCAGCGGAACGGCAGCCGCGCGGTAGCGCGCCACGATCTCCGCCACGCCCGCATCGGGCGCGAAGACCGGGAAGCCCGCGTGCAGCGGCACAACGCCCTGCGCACCAGTGAAAGACTCGCCCTGCACGATGACCTGGCGCGCCGACTTGCGCGCCACGCGGCGCGTACGCAAATCCACGCCCAGGCGGATCTCGGTCAGCAGCGTGCCGTACTGGCCCGCGCTCGTGAGCAGGAAGGGCCGAGCAGGGTCCACGCGACCGTAGTCGCAAATGTAGGACTGGTGCGTGTGGCCCGAGATGACCAGGTCCACCGACGGATCGAGCCGCTGCAGGATGGGAACGATGTCGCCCGAGAGCCCCTCGCAGCCCGGCTCGGTGACGGGCGCGTGCGTGCTGCCGCCCTCATGGATCACGACCACGACCACATCGGCCCCCTGCGCACGCAGCGCGGGCACCAGGGCATTGGCCGTTTCGGCCTCGTCGGCGAAGCGCAGGCCCGCCACCCCTGCGGGCGCCACCATGGTGGGCGTAGCCCGCAGGGTAAGGCCGATGAAGCCCACAGTGACCGTGACGCCGTCCTGCGTGAAGCGCTTGAGGCCCGTGGGCGGCAGCAGCGTGCGGCCACTCTCCTGCAGCGTGTTGGCCGCGAGGAAGCCGAACTTCGCACCCTCGAAAGGCTGGCTCAGTTGGCAGGGCTCGCGTACCGTGTGCTTCTCGCAGCCGCCGCGCTGCAGGCGCAGCAGCTCGCGCCAGCCCTTGTCGAATTCGTGGTTGCCCGCCGCATGGAAGTCGATGCCCATGCGGTTGACGGCCTCGATCGTGGGCTCGTCGAGGAACAGTGCCGACACCAGCGGCGAGGCCCCCACCATGTCGCCCGCCGACACGACGGCATGGTGCGGGCTGCGCGCCTTGATGGCGGCAATGGCGCTCGCGAAATAGGCCGCCCCACCCGCGGGCACTGCCGTGGCGCCCGTGCTGGCCGGCACGGGCACCGCCAGGCGCGGCGGCTCCAGGTTGCCATGCAGGTCGTTGAAGCCGATCACGGTGATGTCCATGAGCGGCGGCTCGGCCCGCCGCGCAGGCCCCGTGGCGCACCCCGCCAGGACGCAAGCAAGCGCAGCGGCGGCCGCGCGCAGTCGGGCAGGCGCGCTCACAGGAACGAGGCGCGGATGGGCGCGACTTCCACTGCCACGTCGCCGCACTGCGCGCGGTGGCGCAATGCGTGGTCCATCAGCACGAGTGACAGCAGCGCCTCGGCGATGGGCGCGGCGCGGATGCCCACGCAGGGGTCGTGGCGGCCCTTGGTGATGACCTCGGTACTCTGGCCGTGGATGTCGATCGACTCGCGCGGGCTGATGATGGAGCTGGTGGGCTTGATGGCGAGCGACACCTCGATGTCCTGCCCTGTGCTGATGCCACCGAGCACGCCGCCCGCGTTGTTGCTGCGAAAGCCCTCGGGCGAGAGCGAATCGCCATGCGTGGTGCCGCGCTGGGCCACGCTCGCGAAGCCCGCACCGATCTCCACGCCCTTCACGGCGTTGAGGCCCATCATCGCGTGGGCGATGTCCGCATCAAGCTTGTCGTACAAAGGCTCGCCCAGGCCCACGGGCACGCCCGTGGCCTGCACCCGGATACGCGCGCCGCACGAGTCGCCGGCTTTGCGCAGCGCGTCCATGTAGTCCTCGTAGGCCTGCACATCGGCCACGGGGGCGAAGAAGGGGTTGTTCGGGACATGGTCCCAGCTCTCGAACGGAATGGCCAGTTCACCCAGCTGGGTCATGCAGGCGCGAAAGCGCGTGCCGTACTGCTCGGCCAGCCACTTCTTGGCCACGGCGCCTGCCGCCACCGTGGGGGCCGTGAGCCGGGCGGAGGAGCGGCCACCACCGCGCGGATCGCGGATGCCGTACTTGTGCCAGTAGGTGTAGTCGGCGTGGCCCGGGCGGAAGCTCTGGGCGATGTTGGAATAGTCCTTGCTGCGCTGGTCGGTGTTGCGAATCAGCAGCGCGATGGGCGTGCCAGTGGTCTTGCCTTCGTAGACGCCCGAGAGAATCTCGACGGCATCGGGCTCGTTGCGCTGGGTCACATGGCGACTCGTGCCGGGGCGGCGGCGGTCCAGGTCGGCCTGGATGTCGGCCTCGGAGAGCGCCATGCCGGGCGGGCAGCCGTCGATCACGCAGCCGATGGCCGGGCCGTGGGATTCACCGAAGTTGGTGACTGCGAAAAGGGTGCCGATGGTATTGCCGCTCATGGGCAGCGATTATCCTTGAACAGTCCCCCGCCACCGGGCCGGACGCGGATGCTTGGCATGCCCGGTCAGCCTTGCTAGGATGGGTCAATCCATCCACCGCCGCCACGCTGGCAGCACCCTCCTCCGGCCCCATGGCATTACCCGAACCGAGCCCCCCCGCCGCGCCGACTGCTGTTTCTGCCCTGCCCACCGCGCAGGCGGAGCTCCTGCAGGTGCTCGACGCAAGCGACAGTGCCATTGTGATCACCGACGCGCACCGCTGCATCACCTATGTGAACCGGGGCTTCGAGCGCATGTTCGGCTACCAGCTCGCCGACGTCGAGGGGCGCCAGCCTGGCGACGTGCTGATGGGGCCGCGCGCCAACAAGGCGTTGCGGCAGGCCATCAACGAAGGCCTGCAAACGCAGGGCCGCTACAGCGGCCAGGCACTGGTGTACGACCGGCTGCAGCAGCCGCGCTGGGTCTCGCTGGTCATCAACGCGGGCAAGTTCCAGAGTACCCCGGACGCGGCAGGCCATACGGTGTCGGTGCTGACCGACATCACGCACGCCAAGATGCAGGAGGCGCTGCAGACACGGGTGCTCGAGGGCATGGTGAACGAACTGCCGTTGTCCGAGCTCATGAACCTCGTGTGCCACGAAGTGGAGCGGATCGCCCCCGACGTGGTCGCATCGCTGCTGGCAGTGGACGATGCCGGGCACATCCATCCGCTGGCCGCGCCCAGCCTGCCCCGCTTCCTGCACAAGGCCATCGACGGCGTGCCCATCGGGCCCAAGGCCGGCTCCTGTGGCACGGCGGCGTTCCGGGGAGAGCCCGTGATGGTGACGGATATCGCCACCGACCCGCTGTGGGAGGACTACCGGGCCCTCTTTCTTCCCTGCGGCCTGCATGCCTGCTGGTCCAGCCCCATCAAGAACCGCGAGGGGCGCGTCGTGGGCACTTTCGCGTTCTACTTCCGCGAACCCCGCCGCCCCAGCGCACTGCACCATCGCCTGGTGGAGGTGTGCCTGCACCTGTGCGCCGTGGCAATCGAGCGCGACGCGGCCCATGCACGCATTCACCAACTGGCCTATTTCGATGCCCTCACCGGCCTGCCCAACCGCGCCATGTTCCACAGCGATGCCGGGCGCACACTGGACCAGTTGGAACGGAACAAGACGCCGGCAGCGCTGCTCTTCGTGGATCTGGACCGCTTCAAGCTGGTGAACGACAGTCAAGGCCATGCCGCGGGCGACGCGCTGCTGCGCGAGATCGCCGCGCGCCTGCGGCACGGCATCCATGCCCGCGACCTAGTGGCACGCCTGGCCAGCGACGAATTCGCCCTGCTGCTGGTCGGCTACCCGCCCCCTCGGGTGGCCTCCATGGCCCAGCGCATGCTGCAGAACATCGCCCGGCCAGTGGAGATCCAGGGCCAAGCCACCGTACAGCACGCCAGCATTGGTGTGGCCCTGTTCCCGGAAGACGGCGCCGATGTCGACACCCTGCTGCGCCACGCCGGGCAGGCCATGACGCAGGCCAAGAGCGAAAGCGGTCATGCGCTGCGCCTGTTCAGCCCCGAGATGAACCGCCGCACCCAGGAGCGCGCCGCGCTGGAGCGTGCATTGCGCCAGGTCATCGACCAGCGGGGCCTGGCACTGCACTACCAGCCCCAGTTGCACAGCACGGCACCCGGCGCCCTCTATGGTGTGGAGGCGCTGGCGCGGTGGCATCACCCGGAGTGGGGCCAGGTGCCGCCCGACCGCTTCATTCCCATGGCGGAGGAGGCTGGGCTGATCCAGGACCTCACGCACTGGCTCATCGACGAGGTCTGCCGCCAGTTGGCCGCATGGCGCGCATCGGGGCTGGCGGTGCCGCATGTGGCGTTGAACCTGTCAGCGCGCAACTTCCACGATCCCGGGTTCGCGGAACAGGTCCATGCAGCGCTGGAGCGGCACGGACTGGCCCCGCGCGACCTGATGCTTGAAGTGACCGAGCGCGTGATGATGGATGCCCTGCCGGCCACCGAGGCCAACATCCGCAGCCTGCACGCGCGCGGGCTGCGGCTGTCGCTCGACGACTTCGGCACGGGGTATTCGAGCCTGAGCTACCTGCACCGCCTGCCGATCACCGAACTCAAGCTCGACAAGAGCTTCGTGCAGGATCTTGCCACGAGCGAGACGGCGCGCGCGCTCACGCTGTCCGTGCTGAGCATCGCGCGCAGCCTGGGCATGACCGTCGTGGCCGAAGGGGTGGAAACCGAGGAGCAGCGCACCTGGCTCGGCGCGCAAGGCTGCCCCGTGATGCAGGGCTACCTGTTCTGCCGACCTGTACCGCCGGCGCAGCTGGCGGAATGGGTCGGAGCGGCCTGAGCCTTCAGGACGTGGAGCCCTCTTCGGGCCAGTCGCGGATGTAGGCCTTGAGCATGCGGTTCTCGAAGTTCTGGCTGTCCACCACGGCCTTGGCCACGTCGTAGAAGCTGATCACGCCCATGAGCATGCGCTTGTCCATCACGGGCATGTAGCGCGCATGGCGGTCCAGCATCATGCGGCGCACCTCGTCCATGTCGGTTTCAAGCGTGCACGTGAGCGGGTGGTCGTCCATGGCCGAGCGCACGAGCAGCGTGCCCACGTTGCCGCCGTTCTTCACCACGGCCTGGATCACCTCGCGGAAGGTGAGCATGCCCACGAGGTCGCCGAGCTCCATCACGACCAGCGAGCCGATGTCCTTGCCGGCCATCACCTCCACGGCGCGCGCGAGCGGCTCATCGGGGGTGACGGTGTAGAGCGTGTTCCCCTTCACGCGAAGGATGTCGCTGACTTTCATGGTGTGTCTCCGGATTCGGCGCGGTATGCAGGTTCGCTTCAAATATAGCCCACAATCATCGCTCGCTCAGACAACCTTGGAGACACTTGGATGCCCGGTTATTCCGACCCTGGCTTTGACACCCTGGCGCTGCATGCGGGCGCCACCCCCGACCCCGCCACCGGCGCGCGCGCCACGCCCATCCACCTCACGACCTCGTTCGTTTTCGAGTCCAGCGACCACGCGGCCGCGCTGTTCAACCTCGAACGCCCGGGCCACGTCTACAGCCGCATCAGCAACCCCACCAACGCAGTGCTGGAGCAGCGCGTGGCAGCGCTCGAGGGCGGCGTGGGCGCGATCGCCGTGGCCAGCGGCCAAGCCGCGCTGCACCTGTCCATCGCCACGCTCATGGGCGCGGGCAGCCACATCGTGGCCAGCACGGCGCTGTACGGCGGCTCGCAGAACCTGCTGCACTACACGCTGCGCCGCTTCGGCATCGAGACGACGTTCGTAAAACCCGGCGACATCGACGGCTGGCGCGCTGCCATTCGCCCCAACACCAAGCTGTTCTTCGGCGAGACCGTGGGCAACCCGGGTCTCGACGTGCTCGACATCCCCACCGTGGCCGCCATCGCCCACGAGGCGGGCGTGCCGCTGCTGGTGGACTCCACGCTCACCTCGCCCTGGCTCATGAAGCCGCTCGAACTTGGCGCGGACCTCGTCTACCACTCGGCCACCAAGTTCCTCTCGGGCCACGGCACCGTGGTCGGCGGCATCGTCGTCGATGGCGGCAGCTTCGACTTGGAGTCCTCGGGCCGTTTCGAAGAGCTCACGGCGCCCTACGACGGCTTTCACAACATGGTGTTCGCCGAGGAATCCACCGTGGGTGCCTTTCTGCTGCGCGCGCGCCGCGAGGGCCTGCGCGACTTCGGCGCCTGCATGAGCCCGCACACGGCCTGGCTGATCCTGCAGGGCATCGAGACGCTGCCGCTACGCATGGAGCGCCACATGCGCAACACTGAGAAGGTGGTTGAATTCCTCGCGGGCCAGCCTTTTGTGGAGCGCGTTGGCCATCCGCTGCTCGCCTCGCACCCGAGCCACGCGCTCGCGCAGAAGTTGCTGCCGCGCGGCGCGGGCTCGGTGTTCAGCTTCGACCTCAAGGGCAACCGCGCCCAGGGCAAGAAGTTCATCGAAACACTCAAGGTCTTCAGCCACCTCGCCAACGTGGGCGATTGCCGCAGCCTCGTGATCCACCCCGCGAGCACCACGCACTTCCGCATGGCCGACGAGGCGCTTGCCGGCGCGGGCATCACGCAGGGCACCATCCGCCTGTCGATCGGGCTCGAAGACCCCGACGATCTCATCGACGACCTCAAGCGCGCACTCAAGGCTGCAGAAAAGGCAGGTGCATGATGTACGTGCAAGCCAACGGCCATAACACCTACTGCTACACGGGCGGCAAAGCCTTCGACGCCGCCAAGCCCACGGCGGTATTCATCCACGGCGTGCTCAACGACCACAGCGTCTGGGCGCTCCAAAGCCGATACCTTGCCAACCACGGCTGGAACGTGCTCGCGGTGGACCTGCCGGGCCACTGCCGCAGCGAGGGCGAAGCCCCCGCGAGCGTGGAGGAGGCGGCCGGCTTCGTTGGCGCGCTGCTCGACGCGCTGGGCGTGAAGCGTGCGGCCCTCGTGGGCCACAGCTGGGGCTCGCTGATCGCGCTGGAGGCCGCCGCGCGCCTGGGCGCGCGTGTGAGCCACCTTGTGCTCGTGGGTACGGCCTACCCCATGAAGGTCTCGCCCGCACTCATCGAGTCGTCACTTAATGAGCCCGAAAAGGCGCTCAAGATGGTCAACGTGTTCTCGCGCAGCACGCTGGCCTCGCCCTCGGGCGCGGGCTTCTGGGTCTATGGTGCAGGCATGGCCCTGGGCCGCCGCGTGCTGCGCAGCAACCCGCGGGTGAACCTGTTCCACCGCGGTTTCGTAGCCTGCGACCGCTACGCGAATGGCGAGCAGGCCGCAGCAGCCATCCAGTGCCCCGTGCTTTTCGTCCTGGGTGCGCAGGACCAGATGACCTCGCCCAAGGCTGCCCAGGGACTGATTGGCGCGGCGCGCACGGCAGGCAAATCCGTGGCAGTGACCTACGTGCCCGTAGGCCACCACCAGATGACGGAGGCTCCCGACGAGACGCTGTTCGCAGTACGTGACTTCCTCGCCGCATAGAGAAGCCCTGCACAAAAGCGCCCGTCCCGGCGTATAAAGGGAACAGCAAAAAATAATGACGACAGGAGACACCCATGGATTTGGCCAACCCCGGCCGCTCGGACACGGACCCACGGCAGTTCAAGAGCTTCGCCGAGTTCTATCCGTTCTATCTCAGCGAGCACAGCAATCGCACCTGCCGGCGCCTGCACTTTCTGGGGTGCACGCTGGCGCTGGCCTGCCTGGTCGCGCTCGTGGCCACGGGCAAGCCCCAGTACCTGCTGTACGGGCTGCTGTGCGGCTACGGTTTCGCTTGGCTGGGCCACTTCGGCTTCGAGAAGAACAAGCCCGCGAGCTTCAAGCGCCCGCTCTACAGCTTCATGGGCGACTGGGTGATGTACAAGGACCTGTGGACGGGCAGGATCCCGCTCTGACGAACAGGGGCGGACCGCCCATCAGTACGGCCCGCCCCTCTCCTTCAGCGCTGTGCCGGCACCACGGGCAGCACGACCTGCGATGGATAGCACTGCGACAGGTGCACGCTGTTGTGCGCCACCTGCCTCGGCCCCGCGCTGCCTTCGGGCGCGCCCGTGTTGGGGTTGACGTCGAAGCGCGGAAAGTTGCTGCTCGAAATGTCGAGCCGGATGCGGTGCCCCTTGCGAAACAGGTTGGAGGTGGGCATGGGCTCGATCGTGATCTCCACCACCTCGCCCGGCTCCATCATCTGGGGCCGCTCCCATGAATTCCGGTAGCGGCAGCGCAGGATGCCATCCGTGAGGTTCATCGCGTAGCCCTGCGGGTGGTCCGCGCTGCAGGGGTACTGGTCGATGAGTTTGGCCGTGAAATCGGTATCGGGCGCGCTCGACGATACCCACAGCCGGATGGTCACCGGCCCGGTGATCTCCAAGTCCTCCTCCAGCTCCGCCGACTGGAACACCAGCACGTCGCCGCGCGCGGCCAGGGGGCCATGCGGCGCCTGCGCGCCAAACACGCCGGCATGCGTACGCTGGTCGTAGGCGCCCGCCTCCATCAAGGGCTCGCCCGAGGTGATCGACCCGCCGATGGTGGGCACGGGGC
>JASLFM010000367.1 GCA_030150585.1 Acidovorax sp. | reverse complement strand
CGAGCCTGCAATGATGTGCCCCACGGGGAGCAACACACCGGAAAGCGACATGGCAGCCGCGCCACCCATCAGGGCGATCAGCATGAACACCAACTCACCAGCGTACATGTTGCCGAACAGTCGCATGCCATGCGACACGGTTTTGGCAACGTATTCAATGATCTGCATGAGCAGATTGACCACGCCGAGGATCACGGCGAAGACAGGATTCTTGCTGGTGCCGAACGGAGCGGTCACCAGTTCATGCGCCCAGCCGCCAGCACCCTTGATCTTGAGGCTGTAGTAGAAGCACAGGATCAGTACGGCGAAGGACAGGCCCAGCGTGGTGGACAGGTCGGCCGTGGGCACGACGCGCAGGTAGGCATGGTGGTCGCCCTGGGCACCTTGCCACAGCAGGGGCAGCAGGTCGACGGGCAGCATGTCCATCGCGTTCATCAGGAAAATCCAGACGAAGATGGTCAGCGCGAGGGGAGCGATGAACTTGCGGCTTTCGGCGTTGTGGATGTTGGCCTTGGCCTGGTTGTCCACCATCTCGACCAGGATTTCGACAGCCGCCTGGAAGCGACCCGGCACGCCCGAAGTGGCCTTCCTGGCGGCAAGCCAGAACACGAACAGCGCCAGCAGGCCGAGGATCAGCGCGACGACGATCGAGTCATAGTTGATGACCGAGAAGTCCACGATGGACTTCTGCTTGATGTTCTGGAGGTGCTGCAGGTGGTGAACGATGTATTCACTTGCAGTCGGTCCGTGTGCTTCCGATGCCATCAGTCAACTCTCTTCAAAGTTCAATTCTGTTTCCGGCCGGGCCGCACCATCAGTGCCACCCAGTAGGTTTTCATTACGACCACCATGCCGACCAGCAGCGCCAGCCAGCTCAAATCCTTCACCACCCGCGGGGCCAGCGCCAGCATGGCCACCGTCAGCGCCAGCTTGGCGATCTCCCACACGAAGAACCCCACCACGGCCGCACCCGCATTGGCGGCCGCCCCCTGGCGCGCCATCCCGCGCGCAAACAGAGCGGCGGGCAACACCACCGCAAGCGCGCCGTACCCGGCGGACCAAGCCACGGAAGATTGGCGAGAGAACAACCAGGCCAGCATGGCCACTAGCGCCCCCACCAGCGCCTGCCCTGCCACCACGCGCCACACCGAGGTCGGCGGGTTGCGGCGGCGCCACTGCTGCGCCTCGTCGGCGGTCAGGGGCTTGAAGTCAGGTTCTTCGGCCTCAGTTTCAGTCTCTGGCCGGGCATTTGTGTTCATCTTGTCTGCGCCCAGCATCTGGTGACCAAAATTTTCAAAAAGCCCCTGATTATAAGTAAAAACCCGTGACGGACGACAATGACCCCGCAGGTCCAGTCGCACCCAGGGCACATTGCAACCCGCCAGGGCCCCGAGAGTTGGAAGAACACAACATGACCACCACCCCAGAGCAACCCGATCCGCGCAAGGACTCGCTGATCGAATACCCATCGCGCTTTCCCATCAAGGTGATGGGACTGAAGGTGGACGGCTTCGTGCATGCCGTCACCGAAATCGCGCACCGCTTCGATCCGGAGTTCGATGCCTCCACCATCGAGCTGCGCCCGAGCAGCACGGGCAAGTACCTGGGCGTGACGGTCACCGTCACGGCCACGAGCCGCGAGCAGCTCGACGACATCTACCGTACGCTGACCTCGCACCCCATGGTCAAGATTGTTCTCTGACATGGATATGGATGCGCGCATCCTCGGGCGCACGGACTACCGCGCCACCGTGCAGGCCATGCAGGACTTCACCGCCGCGCGCACAGATGACAGCCCCGATGCGCTCTGGATTTGCGAGCACCTGCCACACTACACACAAGGACTGGCTGGCAAGAGTGAGCATGTCCTGAACCCGGGCACGATTCCCGTGGTGCCCACGAACCGGGGCGGGCAGGTGACTTTCCACGGACCGGGGCAGGTGGTGGCCTATCCGCTGCTCGACCTGCGCCGGCGCGGCTACTTCGTAAAGGAATACGTGTACCGGCTCGAAGAGGCCGTGATCCGCACGCTGGCTGCCTACGGTGTGACGGGCCACCGCGTGGCGGGCGCGCCGGGCATTTACGTGCGGCTCCATGATCCCGGCAGCCACGCCATGCTGCCGCAACGCCCCCAGTTCGGCGCAGACGCCTCACCCGACTTCACAGGCCTGGGCAAGATCGCCGCGCTGGGCATCAAGGTCAGCCGCCACTGCACCTACCACGGCCTGGCGCTCAATGTGGCAATGGACCTGGAACCCTTCACCCGCATCAACCCTTGCGGCTACGCAGGGCTGCCAACGGTGGACCTTTCTACAATCGGTGTTCACACCACCTGGGACGAGGCGGCGCAGCGGCTGACCAAGCAGCTCACGGCCCGGCTCTGAAAGAGACACACAGCCATGAGCACCTCCGACGTCGTGCGCGAAGCGCAATCCACCGAAACCTACAACCCGCTGGCCAAGCAGAAGGCCGCCGCCAAGCTCTCGCGCATTCCGATCAAGGTCGAGCAGGGCGAAGTGCTCAAGAAGCCCGAGTGGATCCGCGTGAAGGCCGGCAGCCCCACCACGCGCTTCTACGAGATCAAGGACATCCTGCGCGCCAACAAGCTGCACACGGTGTGCGAGGAGGCGAGCTGCCCCAACATCGGCGAATGTTTCGGCAAGGGCACAGCCACGTTCATGATCATGGGTGACAAGTGCACGCGCCGCTGCCCGTTCTGCGACGTGGGCCATGGCCGCCCCGATCCGCTGGACGTGAACGAGCCGCTGAACCTGGCCAAGACCATTGCCGAGCTGCGCCTCAAGTACGTGGTGATCACCAGCGTGGACCGCGACGAGCTGCGCGACGGCGGCTCGGGCCACTTCGTGGAGTGCATCAAGAACATCCGCGAGCTGTCGCCGCAGACGCAGATCGAGATCCTCGTGCCCGACTTTCGCGGCCGCGACGACCGCGCCCTCGAGATTCTCAAGGCCGCGCCGCCGGACGTGATGAACCACAACCTGGAAACCATCCCGCGCCTGTACAAGGA
>JASLFM010000359.1 GCA_030150585.1 Acidovorax sp. | reverse complement strand
TCGCCCTGCCCCTCCAGCGCCAGCACCTTGCCCTCGCCGAACTTGGTGTGGAACACCGCGATGCCCACGCGCAGGCCGTGCGAAGGCGCGCTCTTGGGCGCCGGGGCGGGTGCGCTGCTGGCAAACGCCTCGGCCTTGAAGCCAAATCGGCCGCCAGCGCCTGCCCCATAAACGCTACCAGCTCCTGAATTAGGAGCAAACGAGCCGAAGCCCTGCTGCTTGGGCGTGATCCACTTGAGGGCCTCTTCGGGCAGTTCGTCGAAGAAACGGCTCTTGACGTTGTAGCGCGTCTGACCGTGCAGCAGCCGCGTCTGCGAATGGCTCAGGTACAGGCGCTTGCGCGCGCGCGTGATGGCAACGTACATGAGGCGGCGCTCCTCCTCCAGCCCGTCGCGGTCGCTCATCGAGTTCTCGTGCGGGAACAGGCCCTCCTCCATGCCGCCGATGAACACGCCGTCGAATTCCAGGCCCTTGCTGGCATGCACGGTCATGAGCTGCACGGCGTCCTGCCCGGCCTGGGCCTGGTTGTCGCCGGCTTCGAGCGCCGCGTGAGTGAGGAAGGCCGCGAGCGGCGACAGCGTCTCGCCCGTGTCGGCGTCCACGATGCCGGGAGCGGGCAGCGGCTGGTCCAGCACCGGGGCATCAGGGTCCAGCCCCTGGCTCACGGGGCTTTGCGTCAGCGTGCCGCGCTGCTCGTCCAGCGGCAGCGCCACGGCATCGCGGCCAAAGCCTTCCTGGGTGACAAAGCTCTCGGCCGCGTTAACGAGTTCCTGCAGGTTCTCGATACGGTCCGCGCCTTCCTTCTCGGCGCGGTAGTGCTCCAGCAGCCCGCTCGACTCGAGCATCTGCTCGATGATCGCGCGCAGCGTGTGCCCCTGCGTCTGCTCGCGCAGCACATCCACCAGCGCCACGAAAGCGCCGAGGTTGGTGCCGGCCTTGCCGGGCACGGCGCTCACGGCGTCGTGCAGCGAGCAGCCCGCGCTTTTGGCCGCGTCCTGCAGCACCTCGATGCTGCGCGCGCCAATGCCGCGCGGCGGAAAGTTCACCACGCGCAGGAAGCTCGTGTCGTCGTGCGGGTTCTCCAGCAGGCGCAGGTAGGCCAGCGCATGCTTGATTTCCGCGCGCTCGAAGAAGCGCAGGCCGCCGTACACGCGGTAGGGAACGCCGGCATTGAAGAGCTGCGTTTCGATCACGCGGCTCTGCGCATTGCTGCGGTAGAGGATGGCGATTTCGCGGCGCGCGAAGCCGTCGTTGGCCACGAGCTGGCGGATCTCGTCCACCATCCACTGCGCCTCGGCGAAGTCGCTCGCGGCCTCGTATACGCGCACGGGCTCGCCCGGCCCCTGCGTGGTGCGCAGGTTCTTGCCCAGGCGCCGGCTGTTGTGCCCGATGAGCGCGTTGGCCGAGTCGAGAATATTGCTGTAGCTGCGGTAGTTCTGCTCCAGCTTGATCTGGCGCTGTACGCCGAACTCGCGCACGAAATCGGTCATGTTGCCCACGCGCGCGCCGCGGAAGGCGTAGATGCTCTGGTCGTCGTCACCCACGGCGATCACGCTGCCCGTGGCCTGGAAGCGGCCGTCCACCACGTCGCCCGCGAGCTGCTTGAGCCACTGGTACTGCAGGCGGTTGGTGTCCTGGAACTCATCGACCAGGATGTGGCGAAAGCGGTGCTGGTAGTGCGCGCGGATGGGGTCGTTGTCGCGCAGCAGCTCGTAGCTGCGCAGCATCAGCTCGCCGAAGTCCACCACGCCCTCGCGCTGGCACTGCTCTTCGTAGAGCTGGTAGATCTCCACCTTCTTGCGGCTGTCGGCATCGTGCGCGGGCACGTCGCGCGGGCGCATGCCCTCCTCCTTGCAGCCCGCGATGAAGTAGGCGAGCTGCTTGGGCGGAAAGCGCTCCTCGTCCACGTTGAACTGCTTGCACAGCCGCTTGATGGCCGAGAGCTGGTCCTGCGTGTCCAGGATCTGGAAGGCCTGCGGCAGGTTGGCCGCCTTGTGGTGCGCGCGCAGCAGGCGGTTGCACAGGCCATGGAAGGTGCCGATCCACATGCCGCGCACGTTCACGGGCAGCATCGCGGTGAGGCGTGCCACCATTTCCTTGGCAGCCTTGTTCGTGAAGGTGACGGCCAGGATGCCGCCGGGCGTGGCCAGGCCGTTCTGCAGCAGCCAGGCGATGCGCGTGGTGAGCACGCGCGTCTTGCCCGAACCGGCGCCCGCCAGAATGAGCGCATGGCCTGCAGGCAGCGTGACGGCTTCGCGCTGTTCGGGGTTGAGGTTGTCCAGCAGGGCGGGCTGGGCACCGGGAAACGGGTCTTGTGGGAACATGCGGGAATTGTAGAAAGCCCCCTCCACCCACCGGGAAAGTGCCGATGAAAACCCTTGCCCTGATGGCCGCAGGCCTGTGCGTGCTGCCGCTGTCCTCCGCCCTCGCCCAGCCCTGCAGCAGCGACCGCACGCCCATGCCAGCCGCACTGTTCGAGCGTTTCGTCAGCGCCGATTGCGAGGCCTGCTGGAGCGAGCCGCGCACACCCGCGCCCGGCCCCTCAGCCCTGCTCGTGGACTGGATCGTGCCCACGCCCTCGGGCGACGAGGCGCCGCTGTCGGCCGCAGCCGCGCCCGATGCGCTGGCACGCCAGCAGTCCCTGGCGCGCACCACGCGGGCCGGCACGGATGTGTACACCGCCCCGCTCGTTGCCGCGCCGGGGCGGCTGCAGGTGGCCATCGGGCCCGCGATCAACGACTACGTCGGCGGCATCCTCCACTTCACGCCGCCGCGCGCGGCCCGGCCGCCGCTGCACTTCTGGCTGGTGCTCGTGGAGCAGGTGCCCGCGGGCGCCGAGGGCAGCCCCGTGGCGCGGCACCTTGCACGCAACGCCTTCCACGGCGAATGGACCGCGGGACCGCTGTCGGAGCTGCGCCCGATGCGGATTCCTGAAAACACCCACACCGAGCGCCTGGGGCTGGTGGGCTGGGTGCAGGACTCCGACGGACGGCTGCTGGCCGCCGCGCAAGCACTGTGCCCCCAGCCGGCGCGCTGAAGGCAATACGGGTACAATCAATCACCGGGCCCAAGTTTCTTGACGCCCGGTTTTTTGTTGCCTGTGCAACCAGGGTTCGGTGCCGGTTTTCACACCCGCACCCGCAAAGCCGGTCCCAAGCCAAGCGCCCCACGCCAGCGAAATCGTTCGCTGGCGACCTTTCAAAGGAGCTTGGAATCTCATGGAAATCTTCGACTACGACAACATCCTGCTGCTGCCGCGCAAGTGCCGCGTGGAAAGCCGCTCGGAATGCGACGCCAGCGTGGAGCTGGGCGGCCGCTCGTTCCGCATCCCGGCCGTGCCCGCCAACATGAAGACGGTGGTGGACGAGAGCATCTGCACCTGGCTGGCGCAGAACGGCTACTTCTACGTGATGCACCGCTTCGACCTGGACAACCTGCAGTTCACCAAGGACATGCAGGCCAAGGGCTGCTACGCCTCCATCTCGCTGGGCGTGAAGCAGCCCGACTACGACACCGTGGACCGCTTCGTGGCCGAAGGCATCACGCCCGAGTACATCACCATCGACATCGCCCACGGCCATGCCGACAGCGTGAAGAACATGATCGGCTACCTGAAGGAAAAGCTGCCCAAGTCCTTCGTGATCGCGGGCAACGTGGGCACGCCCGAGGCCGTGATCGACCTGGAGAACTGGGGCGCGGACGCGACCAAGGTCGGCATCGGCCCCGGCAAGGTCTGCATCACCAAGCTCAAGACAGGCTTCGGCACCGGAGGCTGGCAACTGTCGGCGCTCAAGTGGTGCGCGCGCGTGGCCACCAAGCCCATCATTGCCGACGGCGGCATCCGCAGCCACGGCGACATCGCCAAGAGCATCCGCTTCGGTGCGACCATGGTGATGATCGGCTCGCTGTTCGCGGGCCATGAAGAGTCGCCGGGCAGGACCGTGGAGGTCGACGGTGAACTGTTCAAGGAGTACTACGGCTCGGCCTCGGACTTCAACAAAGGCGAATACAAGCACGTGGAAGGCAAGCGCATCCTCGAGCCCGTGAAAGGCAAGCTGGCCGACACCCTGGTCGAGATGCAGCAGGACATCCAGAGCTCCATCAGCTACTCGGGCGGAAAGAAGCTCATGGACATCCGCAAGGTGAACTACGTCATCCTTGGTGGTGACAACGCGGGCGAGCACCTGCTGATGTAAGGGCTACACCGTGACGACCACGCCTTCCCTGCGCATTGCCGTGCTCGGCACCGGCATGATGGGCCTGCCCATGGCACGCCGCCTGTGCCAGGCCGGCCACCAGGTGCATGCCTGGAACCGCACGCGCGCCAAGGCCGAGCCCCTCGCGGCCGATGGTGCCCGGGTGCACGAGCACGCAGCCGACACGGTGCGCCAAGCCGACATCGCCATCAGCCTGCTGGAGAACGGCAGCGCGGTCGGTCAGGTATTGTTCGAGCGGGGCGTGGCCGAGGCGCTTGCGCCCGGCGCGCTCTTCATCGACATGGCCTCGATCCAGCCCAGCGAGGCCCGTGCCCACGCGGCCCGCCTGGGCGAGCGCGGCGTGGCGCACCTCGATGCCCCCGTCTCCGGCGGCACCGTAGGCGCCGAGGCGGGCACCCTGGCCATCATGGCGGGCGGCGAGGCCACGCAGTTCGAGCGCGCCCTGCCCGTTTTCAGGTCCCTGGGCCGCGCCACGCACGTGGGGCCGCACGGTGCCGGGCAGCTCGCCAAGCTGGCCAACCAGATGATCGTGGGCATCACCATCGGGGCAGTGGCGGAGGCGCTGCTGTTCGCGGCCAAGGGCGGCGCCGACATGGCCAAGGTGCGCGAGGCCATTTCCGGCGGCTTTGCCGACAGCCGCATCCTGCAGCTGCACGGCCAGCGCATGGTGGAGCGCGACTTCGCCCCCCGCGCGCGCATGACGGTGCAGCTCAAGGACATGCGCAATGCCCTGGCCACGGCCCGCGAGATCGGCTTTGCCGCGCCGGTGACCACGCTGTTCGAGGCGCTCTACGCTCAGGGCGTGGAGCACGGTCTGGAGGGGCTGGACCACAGCGGCCTGTTCGTCGAACTCGCCCGCCGCAATGCGATGGAGTGATTTTTCATCGGCTCTTGCAAAGAGCGCGAAAAATAGTGCATAATTCGGGGCTCTGCTGCAACGCAGACAAGTTTTCAAGAGTGGGTTCTTAGCTCAGTTGGTAGAGCAGCGGACTCTTAATCCGTAGGTCGAGTGTTCGAGTCACTCAGGACCCACCAACCACTCGAAAAAGCCCGCTATCACATCTGGTAGCGGGCTTTTTGCTTTACCGTTCACCCTCATGCATCCCGAAGCCCAACACCTCTGGCGCGCGCCGCGCTGGGCACTCGCCATCCTGCTCGCCGTACTGGGCATGCTGGGGCCGTTCTCGATCGACACCTACATCCCCGCGTTCTCGGGCATTGCCTCGGCGCTGGGAGCGTCGCCCGTCGAGATGCAGCAGACGCTCTCGGCCTACCTGTTCGGCTTCGCCGTCATGAACCTGTTTCATGGCGCCCTTTCCGACAGCTTCGGGCGCCGTCCGGTCGTGCTCGGCGGGCTCGCCCTGTTCACGCTCGCTTCGATCGGCTGTGCCTTGTCGCAGCATGTCGGCGTGCTCGTCTTCTTCCGCGCCGTGCAGGGCATGTCGGCCGGCGCCGGCATCGTCATCTCGCGCGCCGTGATCCGCGACATGTTCCCGCCGGCCGACGCCCAGCGGGTGATGTCGCAGGTGAC
>JASLFM010000323.1 GCA_030150585.1 Acidovorax sp. | reverse complement strand
AGGATTATCCCATTCACCCCGGGGCCTGCCTCCTAGAAGTGAATGCCCCGCATCATCTGCTGCAGCGCCACGGCCTCGGCCGAAAGCTGGGGCTTGCCGCCCTTCCCGCCTTGGGCCGCGTCGGAGTCGGGGAACATGCGGAAGCTCGTGTTCATGGTGATCTGCGCCACGCGCGGCACCAGCGCGTGCAGGATCTGACCCGTGATGCCCAGCCGCGTGGCGATGCGCACGGGCTTGAAGATGCAGGCCTGCGCGATCATGTCGGCGGCCTCCTCGGGGCTCAGCGTGGGCACGTTGTTGTAGATCTTGGTCGGCGCGATCATGGGCGTGCGCACGAGCGGCATGTTGATGGTGGTGAAGGTGATGCCCTGGTCCGCGAACTCGCTCGACGCACAGCGCGTCCACGCATCAAGCGCGGCCTTGCTGGCCACGTAGGCCGAGAAGCGCGGCGCGTTGGTCAGCACACCAATGGAGCTGATGTTGACCACGTGGCCCCGGCGCTTGCGCGCCATGCCGGGCAAGAAGCCCATGGTCACACGCAGGCAGCCGAAGTAGTTGAGCTGCATGGTGCGCTCGTAGTCGTGGAAACGGTCGTAGCTCGACTCCACCGCGCGGCGGATCGAGCGGCCCGCATTGTTGATGAGGAAATCCACGCCGCCGTGGTCGGCGATCACCTGCTGCACGAAGCGGTCGCAGTCCTGCATGTCGGCGATGTCCGTCGCGTAGGCAATGAAACGGTAGCCCTTGTCCTGCGCAGCCTGGCAGGCCTCGTCGAGCTTGGCCTGGTCGCGCCCGCAAATGATGGTGGTGGCGCCCGCCTCGGCGAACTTGTGCGCGGCAGCCAGGCCGATGCCCGAGGAGCCGCCCGTCACCAGCACCACCTTGCCCGCCACCGTGCCCTTGAGCGAGCGGTCGATGTGCAGTTCGGGGTCGAGGTGGCGCTCCCAGTAGTCCCACAGGCGCCAGGCGTAGTCCTTGAGGTTGGGGCAGGCCACGCCCGTGCCCTTGAGCGCGGCAAGCGTGTCGCGGCAGTCGAAGCGCGTGGGGTAATTCACGAAGGTGAGCATGTCCTCGGGCAGACCCAGGTCCTTCATGACCGCGTTGCGCACGCGGCGCACGGGGGCCAGCGCCATGAGGCTCTTCTTCACGCCCCGGGGGATGAAGCCCAGCAGCGCGGCATTGACGAACAGGTTCATGCGCGGCGCATGGGCCGCGCGGCTGAAGATGTCGAGCACATCGCCCACGCGGTAGCCCACGGGGTCGACAAGGTGGAAGCACCGCCCACCAATGCCCTGCTGGTGGCTGATGGCGGCCAGCGCGTCCACCACGAAGTCCACGGGCACGATGTTCACGCGCCCGCCCTCCAGGCCCACGGCGGGCATCCACGGCGGCAGCAGCTGGCGCATGCGCTGGATGAGCTTGAAGAAGTAGTACGGGCCGTCGATCTTGTCCATCTCGCCCGTGGTGCTGTCGCCCACCACCATGGCCGGGCGGTACACGGTCCAAGGCCGCTTGCAGTCCTGGCGCACGATTTTTTCGCTCTCGTGCTTGGTCTGGAAGTACGGATGGTCCAGCCCCTCGGCCTCATCGAACATGTCCTCGCGGAAAACACCTTCATACAGGCCCGCGGCGGCGATGGAGGAAACATGGTGCACGTGCCCTGCCTCGATGGCGCGCGCGAACTCCACGGTGTTGCGCGTGCCCTCCACGTTCACGGCCACCTGGGTTTCTTCGTCCGCTGCGAGGTCGTAGACGGCCGCGAGGTGGTAGAAGTGGTCGACCTGGCCCTTGAGCGCCTTGGTGTCGGCCGCGTTCACGCCGAGCTTCTTCGCGGTGAGGTCGCCATGCACGGGAATGGCGCGCGCCGCACCCACGCCCCAGAAGCTGCGCAGCTCGGCCACCTTGTCCGCGCTCTCGGGGCGGATCAGGAAATGCACCACCGTGCCCTTGCGCTCCAGCAGCTTCTTCACCAGCCGCTTGCCGATGAAACCCGTTGCCCCCGTGACGAAATACCGCATAGAAAAGCTCCTCTCAGTTCCAATGATTCTTGCCCAGCGCCCGCAGCGCCCGATTCAGCACAAACCCGCGCCGATGCTAGCGGGAGCCCCGTTGTTTACCTAGGTACACTGCTCTACGTTTTTAGGAGCGCATGCCTACACGCGCACGTCCCGCCGGCGTACAGTGCGCCCATGCACCAGAGGCCGCGCACATGGTATGCAGCCCTGGCTCCCATCCACCTTGCACCCGGAGGCTCCATGGTCAAGAAACTGCAGAAACTCAGCAACGACAGGAAAAAGGGCAGCTCGGAACTGCCGCGCACCATAAAGGACTCGGCCCAGCAGATCTGGCTCGCCGGCCTCGGCGCCTTCTCGAAAGCGCAGGAAGAAGGCGGCAAGGTGTTCGAGACGCTCGTGAAGGAAGGCCTCACGATCCAACGCAAGACCCAGGCCGCAGCCGAGGAAAAAATCACCGAGGCCACGAGCCGCGTCACCAGCATGGCGAACGACATCGGCTCGCGCGCTGCAGGCCAATGGGACAAGCTCGAGAACATTTTCGAAGACCGCGTGGCCAAGGCCCTGGCCCGCCTGGGCGTGCCCTCGGCGCGCGACCTGGAAGAGCTGGCTGCCCGCGTGGACGCTCTGGCCAAGGGCACGAAGGCCGCGCCCGCCAAGGCCGCCGCCAAACCCAAGGCTGCGGCCAAGGCTCCAGTCAAGAAGGCTGCCGCCAAGACCCCCGCACGCAAGGCCGCCGCCAAGCCTGCGGCCCCGAAGAAGGCTGCAGCCAAGGCCCCCGCGCGCGCCAAGGCCGCCAAGCCTGCGGCCGCCGCAAGCACCGAAACGGCCGCCTCGGCAGGCTGACCCGCACGCCTGCCCGTTCCGGCAGCGGCTGCCGCGCACCCAGCGCGGCAGCCGTTTCGCTTTTAGGGTCTGGCCGTTTGCTGCAATGCAGCACCAAACCGGGGGCGTGGCTCGGTTAGAGTAGCTTCCAGAGACCGTCCACCCAACGACCCACAGAGGCCCGAGTCCATGGTGAAGAAAGCCCCTCGCCGCACCGCAGAACGCATCCTGGAGGTCACGCTCGACCTGTTCAACCGGTTCGGCGAGCCCAACGTCTCCACCACGCTGATCTCTGCCGAGCTGCGCATCAGCCCGGGCAACCTGTACTACCACTACCCGGCCAAGGATGAGCTCATCAATGCGCTGTTCGACCGCTACGACAGCGCGCTGAACGAACTGCTCGGCGCCAGTGGCGGCGTGCGCGACGTGGAGGACGCCTGGTTCTTCATGCACACGCTGTTCGAGCTGATCTGGCAGTACCGCTTCCTGTACCGCGACCTCAACGACCTGCTCTCCAAGAACCGCCGGCTGGAGACGCACTTCCAGGCCGTGCTCCAGCGCAAGACCCGCGCGGTGCGGGCGCTGCTGGACGGCATGCAGCGCTCGGGCGCGCTCTCCATCGACGCGCGTGAAGCCGAACCCACTGCGACCAGCATGGTCGTGGTGCTGACCTACTGGCTGAGCTTCGAATACGTGCGCGATCCACGCCGCGCGCTCGAGCCCGAGAGCGCTCAGGCCGCGCTGCTGCGGGGCGCGCACCATGTGCTCAACCTGCTCATGCCCTACCTGGAGCCTGGCCAGCGCGCCCACCTGCTCACGCTGGCGAGCGCCTACGCGCCCGAAAGCGGACCGCAGCCCTCATAAAACGACGAACGACGACAGGAGACACGCCATGGCCCAATGGACCCCCTTCCCCCATGCCAAGGACTACCGCTTCGACGCGGGCAGCACCAAGAAGCAATGGGCCCGCCTGCACAACGGCGATGCGGAGCCCTGCCCCAAGGATGCCGCGGTGATCGAAGCCTGGTCGCTGTTCCACGCGGGCGAATTCCAGCGCGCTGCCGATGCGGGCCTGGCCGCGGGCGGCGCGGGCGTGACGGTGGCCAACAAGGCCACGGCCATCTACGCCACCTACCTCGAGCCCAAGGAGAAGGTCCGGCTCGACCTGTTCCTGCAGGTCGCGGCGCGCGCCGAAGCCCAGGCCCAGGCCGAGCCCGGCAACGCCAACGCCTGGTACTGGCATGCGTATGCGCTCGGGCGCTACAGCCAGGGCATCAGCGTGGCCAAGGCGCTGGCGCAGGGCCTGGGCGGCAAGGTGAAGGATTCGCTCGAAAAGGCCATTGCGCTCGCGCCCAAGCATGCCGATGCGCGCATCGCGCTCGGCGCCTTCCACGCCGAAGTGATCGACAAGGTGGGCTCACTGATCGGCGGCATGACCTACGGCGCCAAGAAGGACACGGGCCTCAAGCTGTTCCAGGAAGCGCTCAAGCTCAACCCGGGCTCGGCCATCGCGATGATCGAGTACGCCAACGCGCTCGTGATGCTCGACGGCGACAAGAAGATGAAGGAAGCCACCAGGCTCTACCAGCAGGCCGCGGCCTGCGAGCCGGCGGATGCGATGGAGCGCCTGGACGTGGAGCTGGCGCGCACCGAGCTCGAGGACTGAAGCCCTCAGGCCGGCGCGCCCGCGCCCGCGTAGCGGCGCGCCGCGATTTCGAGCAGGCCGTCGAAGATCAGGTTGTCCACGAGCTCGAAGGGCCGCGTCATGCTCGGCGCCATCTTCCAGCCTGCGCCACCGGTCATCATGCACACGGGCTCCTCGCCCGTGTGCTGCGTCAGGTGCTGGACCATGCGTTCCACGGCCCCCGCGATCGCGTAGGTGCCGCCGCTCGTGAGTGCGTCGCTCGTGTTGGTGGGAAAGAGCCGCACCTCGCCCGTGGGCACGTGCAGGCCCGCCGTGCCGGTTTCGAGCGCGCGCAGCATGATGCCATGGCCCGGCAGGATGAGACCGCCCAGGAAGCGCCCCTCGGCATCGATGGCCTCCACTGTCACGGCCGTGCCCACCATCACCACGATCAGCGGCCGCGCCACGCCACGCGAAAGCATGCGGTGGCGTGCACCGATCATGGCCACCCAGCGGTCCGAGCCTAGGCGCAGCGGATGGTCGTAGCCATTGACGAGTCCGGCCTCCTGCGCGCTGGACACAACCCACTGCGGGGTCACGTCCCACAGCTCCATCTGATCCTGCACACGGCGCTTGACGGCGTCGCCCGCCACCACGCAGCCCAGCATGCGCGAGGGCGCCGGCAGCGCGGCCCAGCTGCCCTCGGCCAGCCGCTCGATGTGTTCCAGGAACTCGGCGCCATGCGCCAGCAAAGCCGCCCCGGGGTGGGGAGCGTCGTACAGCGCCCACTTGAGGCGCGTGTTGCCGACGTCGATCGCCAGGAAAGTCATAAGCGCCCATTATCACGAGTTTTCCGGTGGACCTTGGCGCCCTCGGCGACACGGCCGCAGCCGAACCCGCAATTGTGAAAAATCTTCTCGGGCATTTGTCCGACATGCCGCGGCCATGCGCACCCGCTACAGTGGGCGCTCCGATGTCCACCCACCACAGGAGTTGAAGCCATGGGTCTTTTCAGTTTCATCAAGGAAGCCGGCGAAAAGCTGTTTGGCGGCAAGGACGCCCAGGCGGCCACGCCCGCAGGCCCCTCGCAGGACGACCTCAACGCCAAGGCCGCCCAGGCGATCACCACCTACATCGCCGCGCAGAACCTCGGCGTGAGCGACGTGCAGGTCGCGTTTGACGGCACCCAGGGCAAGGTCACCGTGCAGGGCACGGCCCCTACGCAAGGCGCGAAGGAGAAGGTCACCCTGTGCTGCGGCAACGTGGCCAGCGTGCAGAGCGTGGAAAACCTCATGACCGTCACCACCCCCGAGCCCGAGGCGCAGTACCACGACGTGGTGCGCGGCGACACTCTCTCGGCCATCGCCAAGAAGTTCTACGGCGATGCCAACAAGTACCCCGTGATCTTCGAGGCCAACAAGCCCATGCTCACGCACCCCGACAAGATCTACCCCGGCCAGAAGCTGCGCATCCCTGCGCTGTAACCGGATCTCCGATTCATTGCGAGAGTGTGCGGCATGCCGCACTTGAAAGCGGGCCCCAGCGGCCCGCTTTTTTCATGGATCGCTGGGGTACTCACCCCTGCCGCCAGGGCAGGCCCTGGAAGCGCCAACCGCCCTTCTTGCCGCGCTGGCCCTGGCCGTCGGCGTCGCCCTCGAAGCCTTCGAGGATGTTGTAGGCCGTGATGCCGAGCTCTGCCGCGCGCCGGGCCGCAGCCACCGAGCGCACGCCGCTGCGGCACAGCAGCACCGCCCTGCCCCCGGGCGGCACGGCCGCGCGCAGCTGGGCGTCGAAGTCGGGATTCACCGCCATGCCGGGCCACTGCTTCCAGGCCACGGGCACGGCGCCGGGCACCTGGCCCACCCATTCGCGCTCGGCGTCGGTGCGCACGTCGATCAGCACGGCTTCGCCGCTCTGCGCCCAGGCCCAGGCCTGCTGCGCCGTCACGTCACCGGCATAGCCTTCGGCAGGGCGCACGGCGCCAGATGGGGGAGGTATCGCGTTCATGGCAGTCGCTCCTTCATGCAAAGTGTCATTCCCACTGGGGCGCGGGCTCGTCGCGCAGTTGGTTGCGCAGTTGGGCGTACTCCGGCACCACGCGGGCGACGGTATCCCAAAAGCGCGGGCTGTGGTCCATCACACGCAGGTGCGAGAGCTCATGCACGACGACGTAGTCAATCACCGCGGGGCGGTAATGCAGCAGCCGCCAGTTCAAGCGTATCGCACCGTCGCTGCGCGCGCTGCCCCAGCGCGTCTGGGCGCTCGACAGGTGCAGGCTGGTCCAGCGCACCCCCAGCAGTGGCGCGAAATGATCGAGCCGCTCGGTGAACCGCCGCCGCGCCTCGCGCATGAGCCAAGCCTGAACGGCATCACGGATCTGCGCGGGCGCCGCGCTGCGCGGCAGGCCCACGTGCAGCTCGCGCCGGCCGTCCCCGCCGTGGCCCAGGCCGCTGCGCTGCTGCGACGGGTCGAGCCGCACGGTCAATGGCTCGCCCAGGTAGGGCAGCTCGGCCCCATCGGCCCATTGGATGCGCGCGCTCGCGAGGCGGCGCCGGCGCTCGTCGGCCTCGCCGAGCTTGCGCAGGATCCACGCGGATTTCTCCTGCAGCGCCGCATCCACCGAGGCCAGCGTGAGCCAGCCCGGCGCGCGCACGGACAAGCCCTCGGGCCCCACCGTGAAGCCGATGCTGCGCCGGCGTGCGCGCTGCAGTTGGTACGCCACGCGCGCGCCACCCAGCAGCACTTCGCGGCTGGCCTGCGGGTGGCGAAAGACAGCGGGGGTGAGCAGGGTGTCGAGCGGCTCGGCAGGGGGTGCCGCGATGCGACGGCTGCGCGGAGCAGTAGGGGGTGCGGGAGCGATGGGCGCCGCCGCAGGGGCCGCAGACTGTGCAGCAGCAGCCGCGCCCTCCCCTACGGCAGGCGGATCGAACCAGTCCAGAACCCGCTGCACCCACCGGGCCATCTCAGTGATCCATGATGCTGCGCATCACCCGCGCCGCATGAAACTGGCGCAACCCAAGCCAGTACACCCGTGGAACTGGCTTTGCCAGGCCACTGGGTGCGCCCCCCTGCGCGCAGCGCCTCAGGGGAGTGTTCATAGATAGGCCTCGGGGTCGAGGCGGCGCATCTCGGCTTCAATCCAGGCCTCGACCTCACGCATGAGCTCGTCGGGCTGGCGGCCCTCGCTCGGGATGGGGGGGCCGATCGAGACATCGACCACGCCGGGCGTCTTGACGAAGGCCTTGCGCGGCCAGCATTTGGCCGAGGTGACCGCAATGGGCACCACGGGTACGCCGGCCTCGATGGCCAGGCGCGTGCCGCCGGTCTTGTACTGGCCCTTCTGGCCACGCGGGATGCGCGTACCCTCGGGGAACATGATGACCCACACGCCCTGGGCCAGCAGCCGCTTGCCTTGCTGCACGACCTTGTGGAAGGCCTGCGCCCGCTGGCTGCGGTCGATGTGCACCATGTCGAGCCGGCCAATGGCCCAGCCGAAGAAAGGCACGTAGAGCAGTTCCTTCTTGAACACGTAGGCCAGCGGGTGCGGCATGATCGTGGGCATCAGGAAGGTTTCGTAGGTGGACTGGTGCTTGACGAGCAGCACCACGCCATCGCGCTCGCCCTGGGGCAGGTTCTCCAGGCCCGCGATACGGGTCCGAATGCCAAGCACGGCGCGCGCGCCGTCCATGCTGAGCGCGAGCCAGGCGCGCGCAATGCGGTACAGCGGCTGGCCGCGCACCCCGAACAGCGCAGCCAGCAGGATGGCCAGCGCATAGGGCACAACGGTGACGCCCATCCAAAGCAGGTGGATGACGGAGCGGATCAGGGACATGGGATCAAGTATCTTTGGGCCCGCAGCGCCCTCCAAACGGGCGCATGCAGCTCATTTTTCAATAGCAACCGGTTCAGACGGCGCAGCAGCGAGAAGGTGGTCCGCGAAAGCCTGCAGGTCCGCATGCACCTGGGTGCCGGGCGGCATGTCGGGCGGCAGGGCCTGGCCGGGCGCGAGGTGCGCCGAATGGCCCGTGCAGACAAGGTGCAGGTGCGCGCCGAGCGCGGCGCCTGCCTGCAGATGTTCCGCCGTGCAACCCACCACGCGCACGTCGCGCGGCTCGACGCCGTAGCGGTCCGCAATCTGCTCGAGCAGGCCCGGCGCGGGCTTGCGGCAGGCACAGGCATCGTCGGGCACGTGGGGGCAGTAGAAGACCGCGTCGATGCGCCCGCCCAGGCTGGCCAGCTGGCGCAGCATCTTGGCGTGGATGGCGTTGAGCGCGAGCACATCGAACAGCCCGCGCCCCAACCCCGGCTGGTTGGTGGCCACCACCACGTGCCAGCCTGCCCGGTTGAGCCGTGCGACGGCCTCCAGCGCTCCGGGCTGGGCATGCCACTCCTCGGGCGTGGTGATGAACTCCTCCCCCAGTTGGTTGAGGGTGCCGTCGCGGTCCAGAATGGCGATTTTCATGGCGGTCGGCCCAGGGTGCAAAAAAGCCAGCTTAACCGCCCGCCGGTCAAACGGCCAGGCGGGACAGGTCGGCCACGCGGTTCATCGCGTCGTGCAGGCTCTTGAGCAGGCCCTGGCGGTTCAGGCGCAGGTCGAGCTGCTCGGCGTTCACCATCACGTCGTCGAAGAAGGCGTCCACCGGAGCGCGCAGCACCGCGAGGGTCTGCAGGCTGGCCGTGTAGTCGCCTGCGTTGAACAGCGCATCGGCCTCGGGCACGAAGCGCTGCAGCGCCGCATACAAGTCCTTCTCGGCCTGCTCTTGCAGCAGGTCGGGGTTGACGTGGGCATCCACGTCATCAGCCTTCTTGAGGATGTTGGACACGCGCTTGTTCGCGGCGGCCAGCGCCGG
>JASLFM010000256.1 GCA_030150585.1 Acidovorax sp. | reverse complement strand
GGCCATGAGAGCTTTGCCGAAGGCGAGGGCGCGGCCTGGGCCGTGGCCTTCACCGAAGAAGGCGCGCCGGTGCGCGAGAGCTACGTGAACCTCATCCCCACCAGCGCAGGCGGCACGCACGACAGCGGCCTGCGCGACGGGCTGTTCAACGCCGTAAAAAGCTTCATCGAGCTGCACAGCCTGCTGCCCAAGGGCGTGAAGCTGCTGCCCGAGGACGTGTTCGCGCGCGCTTCGTATGTCCTCTCCGCCAAGGTGCTCGACCCGCAATTCCAGGGCCAGATCAAGGAGCGCCTGAACTCGCGCGACGCCGTGCGGCTCGTGAGCGGCTTCGTGCGCCCGGCGCTGGAGCTGTGGCTGAACCAGCACGTCGAATACGGCAAGAAGCTGGCCGAACTGGCCATCAAGGCCGCGCAGACCCGCCAGAAGGCGGGCCAGAAGGTCGAGAAGCGCAAGGGCTCCGGCGTGGCCGTGCTGCCCGGCAAGCTCACCGATTGCGAAAGCCGCGACACGGCGCACAACGAGGTCTTCCTCGTCGAGGGCGACTCGGCCGGCGGCAGCGCCAAGATGGGCCGCGACAAGGAAAGCCAGGCCGTTCTGCCGCTGCGCGGCAAGGTGCTCAACACCTGGGAGGTGGACCGGGACCGCCTGTTTGCCAATACCGAGATCCACGACATCTCCGTGGCTATCGGCGTGGACCCGCACGGCCCGAATGACGAGCCCGACCTGAGCGGCCTGCGCTACGGCAAGGTCTGCATCCTGAGCGATGCCGACGTGGACGGCTCCCACATCCAGGTGCTGCTGCTCACGCTTTTCTTCCGCCACTTTCCCAAGCTCATCGAGGCAGGCCACATCTACGTGGCGCGCCCGCCGCTGTTCCGCGTGGATGTGCCAGCGCGCGGCAAGAAGCCCGCCGCCAAGCTCTACGCGCTCGACGAGGGCGAGCTGGAGGCCATCCTCGACAAGGCCACCAAGGACGGCGTAGCGCGCGAGAAATGCCAGATCAGCCGCTTCAAGGGCCTGGGCGAGATGAACGCCGAACAGCTTTGGGAAACCACACTCAACCCCGATACGCGCCGCCTGCTGCCCGTGCAACTGGGCAGCCTGGGCTTTGCCGACACCGAGAGCCTCATCACCAAGCTCATGGGCAAAGGCGAGGCCGCAGCGCGCCGCGAGCTCATGGAGTTGCACGGCGACGCGGTCGAGGTCGACATCTGACGGGCCATCTCTTCCGCGTACCCATGCTCCTGCGATCCAAGCCGTTCCGTTCCTGGCGCTTTGCCGCGCTGGGGCTGCTGCTGTGGATGGTGCAGCACTCTGCCCATGCGGACCTGTGGGCCTACGTGGACGAGCGCGGTGTTACGCACTTCGCGGCCGAGCAGGTTGAGCCCCGCTACCAGCTGTTCTTCCGTGGCAACAGCTTCGACTCCACGCGCGACGTGCCGGCCGATGGGCCGCGCGCGGGCGTGTCCCTGCCCACGGCGGGCACGCGGCTGCTCGCGTTCTTCGAGATTTCGCCCGACTACAAGCGCGTGCGCCACCACCTGCGCGCTTCGGCCCAGCGCCACGGCGTGGACTACGAGCTGCTGCAGGCGCTGATCGCGGCTGAATCGGGCTTCGATGCAGCCGCCGTGTCGCCGCGTGGTGCTGTGGGCCTCATGCAGATCCTGCCCGCCACAGCCGCGCGCTGGGGCGTGGTGCAGGATGCCAAGCGCAGCGTGGCGCAGAAGCTGGCCGACCCCGCCGTCAACGTGCCCACGGGCACGCGCTACCTGCGCCACCTGCTCGATTTGTTCGAGGGGCGCATGGACCTCGCCCTGGCCGCCTATAACGCGGGCGAGGGCGCGGTGCAGCGCGCGGGCAACCAGATTCCTCCGTTCAAGGAAACGCAGAACTACGTCAAGACCGTGCTGGGCCTGTACGCCCAGCTCAAGCCGCCCGCACCCGTGCTGGCGCAGCGCGCCCTGCCCGGGCGCGTGCGCATGGAACTGCCGGGCGGCGCCGCGAATCGGGGCAACCTGCCCGCGAACGTGGCCCGCATCCAGACCGATACCGACGACTCCGAATGAGCGATCAACCCCTTCTCGATTTCTCCGCCGCCGACACGGGCGATTCCCTCGACCTCGCCGGCTACGCCCAGCGCGCCTACCTCGAATACGCTCTTAGCGTGGTCAAGGGCCGCGCGCTGCCCGACGTGTGCGATGGCCTCAAGCCCGTGCAGCGGCGCATCCTGTACGCCATGGACCGGATGGGCCTGGGCTACAGCGGCAACACCGCCGCCAAGCCCGTCAAGAGCGCCCGCGTGGTGGGCGACGTGCTGGGCCGCTTCCACCCGCACGGCGACCAGTCGGCCTACGATGCGCTGGTGCGGCTGGCGCAGGACTTCAACCAGCGCTACCCGCTGATCGACGGCCAGGGCAACTTCGGCAGTCGCGACGGCGACGGCGCGGCTGCCATGCGCTACACCGAGGCGCGCCTGGCCAAGATCACCGGCCTGCTGCTCGACGAGATCGACCAGGGTACGGTCGACTTCATGCCCAACTACGACGGTTCCACCGAGGAGCCGCGCCAGTTGCCCGCGCGGCTGCCTTTCGCGCTGCTCAACGGCGCAAGCGGCATCGCCGTGGGTTTGGCGACCGAGATCCCGAGCCACAACCTGCGCGAGATCGCCGACGCCTGCGTGGCCCTGGTCAAGCAGCCGCAATTGTCCGACGAGGAACTGTTCCACCTCGTGCCCGGTCCCGACTACCCGGGCGGCGGCCAGATCATCAGCAGCAGCGCCGACATCCAGGACGCCTACCGCACCGGGCGCGGCAGCCTCAAGGTGCGCGCGCGCTGGAAGATCGAGGACCTCGCGCGCGGCCAGTGGCAGATGGTGGTGACCGAGCTGCCGCCCGGCGTGTCGGCGCAGAAGGTGCTCGAGGAAATCGAGGAAATCACCAACCCCAAGGTCAAGACCGGCAAGAAGGCGCTCACGCAGGAGCAGACGCAGCTCAAGGGCGCCATGCTCGCCGTGCTCGATGGCGTGCGCGATGAGTCGAGCAAGGACGCGCCCGTGCGCCTCGTGTTCGAGCCCAAGACGGGCAAGGTGCCCCAGCAGGAGCTGGCTACCGCGCTGCTCGCGCACACCAGCCTCGAAACCTCGGCGCCCATCAACCTCACCATGGTGGGGCTGGATGGTAGGCCGGTGCAGAAGTCGCTGCGGCAGATGCTCGAGGAATGGGTGCAGTTCCGTCAGGCCACGATCACGCGGCGCTCGCAGCACCGGTTAACCAAGGTGCTGGAGCGCATCCACATCCTCGAAGGGCGGCAGATGGTGCTGCTCAACATCGACGAGGTGATCGCGATCATCCGCGCGAGCGACGAGCCCAAGGCCGCGCTGATCGCGCGCTTCAATCTCTCGGACCGTCAGGCCGAGGACATTCTGGAAATCCGCCTGCGCCAGCTCGCGCGGCTCGAGGCCATCAAGATCGAGCAGGAACTGGCCGAGCTGCGCAAGGAGCAGGCACAGCTCGAGGACGTGCTCGCCAACCCGAATTCGCTCAAGCGGCTGATGGTGAAAGAGATCGAGGCCGACGCCAAGCAGTTCGCCGACGCGCGCCGCACGCTCATCCAGGCCGAGAAGAAGGCCGTGGCCGAAGTGAAGGTGGTGGACGAGCCCGTCACCGTCGTCGTCTCGCAGAAGGGCTGGGTGCGCGCGCGCCAGGGCCATGGGCACGACGCGGCCAGCTTTGCGTTCAAGGCGGGCGATGGGCTCTACGGCACATTCGAGTGCCGCACGGTGGACCAGCTGCTCGTGTTCGGCAGCAACGGGCGCGTGTACTCGGTGCCCGTGGCCAGCCTGCCCGGTGCGCGCGGCGATGGCCAGCCTGTGACCACGCTGATCGAGCTGGAAGCCGGCACGCAGCTCCTGCACTACTTCGCTGGGCCGCTGCAGGCCACGCTGCTGCTGGCCAGTTCGGGCGGCTACGGCTTCCTCGCGCAGGTGGAGAACATGGTGTCGCGCCAGAAGGGGGGCAAGGCCTTCGTGACGCTGGGCGAGGGCGAAACGCTGTGTGCGCCCTCGCGCGCCGAGGGAGCCACCCACGTGGCCTGTGCCTCCACGGGTGGACGCATCCTCACCTTCGAGCTGGGCGAACTCAAGACCATGGCCAACGGCGGCCGCGGCCTGATGCTGATCGACCTGGAGGACAAGGACAGCCTCGCGGGCGCCGCAGCCTACACGCGCAGCGTGCGCATCGAGGGTGTGGGGCGTGGGGGCAAGGCGCG
>JASLFM010000173.1 GCA_030150585.1 Acidovorax sp. | reverse complement strand
TACTTCGGCCGGCCCATGCCGCTCGCGCAGTGGCTGCAGGCGCTGGCGGCCGGTGTGGTGAATGCTCCTGATTCAGGAGCTGAAGGCACTGTGCCAGAGGGCACCAGGGGCTGATTCAGGCTTGCCAATCGGAGGGCGCGGCCCCGCGTGGCGGCGTGCGCGCAATGGCCATCACCTCGCGCGCGGGGAGCTGCTTGAGGCGGTGGTCGCTCCACACCTGGCGCCAGCGGCGCGCGCCTGGCAGGCCGTTGCGCAGGCCCAGCATGTGGCGCGCGACTGCATACCAGTGCGTGCCATGCTCGGCCGCCACGCGCTCCATGTAGGCCACCATGGCTTCCTCCACGCCTTCGCGCGTCAGGCCGTTGGCGGGCTCGCCGAAGAACTGCTCGTCCCAGCGCGCCAGCCACCAGGGGTTGTGGTAGGCCTCGCGGCCCACCATCACGCCGTCGAGCAGGGCGAGCTGCTCCTGCACGGCCTCGTCGGTCTGGAAGCCGCCGTTGATGGCGATGGTGAGCTGCGGGAAGTCGCGCTTGAGCTGGGCCACCACGCCATAGCGCAGCGGCGGAATCTCGCGGTTCTCCTTGGGCGACAGGCCCTGCAGCCAGGCATTGCGCGCATGGGCGATGAACACGCGGCAGCCCGCCTCGGCCACCGTGCCCACGAAGTCGCGCACGAAGCCGTAGTCCTCGGTCTTGTCGATGCCGATGCGGTGCTCCACGGTAACGGGTACATCCACCGCATCCACCATGGCCTTCACGCAGTCGGCCACCAGCCGTGGCTCGTTCATCAGGCAGGCGCCGAACGCGCCGCGCTGCACGCGCTCGCTGGGGCAGCCGCAGTTGAGGTTGATTTCGCCATAGCCCCACTGCGCGCCCAGGCGCGCGCTGTGGGCCAGGTCGGCCGGCTCGCTGCCGCCGAGCTGCAGCGCCACTGGGTGCTCCGCCGCATCGAAGCGCAGGTGCCGCGCCACGTCGCCATGGACGAGCGCACCTGTGGTCACCATCTCGGTGTAGAGCAGGGTGTGGCGCGAGAGCAGGCGATGCAGGTAGCGGCAATGCCGGTCCGTCCAGTCCATCATGGGGGCGACGGACAGGCGCCAGGGGCTGTGGCTCACGACACTCGCTCCCTTTGAAGTCGCTGCACGCTGGCCCAGGTGAATAGCATGAGCGAAAGCAGCAGCAGGGCAGCAAGGGACAAGCTGGAGACAGGCTGGGGCGTCATTGTCGGCGCCACGACGCGCATAACGCGCAACTCGTCAATGGATGCGGGTGAGCGTGAATAAATCGCGATCCGGTCGAATGCAGGGGCCAGCCCAACGGCTTGTGCTTGAGGCGTGGGTGGGTTCAGGTAGTCGAAGGTAGCCAAGTTGGGATTGACCCACATTTTGGTGGTCGTGTGGTCGTAGTCGATTTGCACCAGCACAAGGCTCAACGCACTGAGGCTGGCGTTGCTGCATGAGGTGCCGCCCGCTGCTGGATTCAGCGTGTTGTCAAGGATGGCATAGACTGGGCTTCCGCATGCGCCATTGTTGCCAATCGCTCCGGTCATTGTGCTGCCGTTCGACAGGCGAAAGTTCGGTGTACCGCCGCCACTTTGTGTGCCGAACTGGGCTAAGAACTGGAGGAAGATGACGCCGGAATTGGACAGAGGCAAGGTGCGCACTGCGTCATTCAGTTGGCTGCCCCCGTTTTGCCAGTCCATACGCCCGCCTGTAGTCGCCAAGCCTGGGTAGGTCAGCCCCGTGGCATTCGTGGCGAAGTCAGGGAATGCCGGACTGTCGGAGGCCCAAGCAGATGTCCAACCGGCGCCCCCGTTGAGGCCCGTGAGCGAAATGCCACCAGCGTACGAGAAGCTCTCCGAGGCGATGAGGGAGGTCGTGCCGGCCGCTGAGGCAGCTGCGCTCGAGAGCGCGAGTAGCATGCCGCCTACACGCGATGCCAATGAGTTCATGAAGGAAGTTCCGGATGAGCCAACGCCGGACTGGCGCTAGGGCATCGATTTTATCGGTGCGCTGCCCATGATCCCCTTCATGCCGGCTCCGTTGCCATGGGGCGGGTACTGCCCTGGCCACCATCCACGGTATTCAATCAGGCAGGCGCTCGGGCAGGCGCCAGCGAGCGGGTTCCTACCCCCCCGCCAGGCTCTTGAACGAATTGAGCACGGCAGGCCCGTTGAACGGCTTGACGATCCAGCCGCGGATGCCGGCCGCCTTGCCGCGCTCCTTCATTGCGGGAGAGTTCTCGGTGGTGAGCATGACGATGTTCACGCTGCTGTTGCGCAGTTCGCCGCGCACTTTTTCCGCCATGGTGAGTCCGTCCATGTTGGGCATGTTGACGTCGCAGACCACGAGCTTGATGCCAGGGTCCTGGCGCAGCTTGCCCAGGCCGTCTTGCCCGTCCACGGCAAAGGCCACCTTGAAGCCGTTTTGGGTGAGGAAGTTGCCGAGCTCGTTGCGCACGGTGCTCGAATCGTCGACGACGAGTACGTTCGCCATAGTGTGTCCTTGGTTTTCTTTGGGGATGCGGTCAGAAGAGTTCCAGCTCTCCGGTGCCCATGGGCTGCTCCTCGGCGTGCCAGTCGAAGTCCATGGTTTCATAGGCCCGCACGCACAGCGAGGCATGCATGCGCAACTGGGGCGAGAGGTCAATACGGAAGTGCCGAAGGTGCTGTGCGCCGAGCCTCTCGAGGTGTGGCAGGCTGCGGATGTCGAGGATCTGGGGGGTGGAAAGTCCCAGGCCGTTGTAGAACGTGCCCAGCTCGCGGTTGATGGTGCCGCAGCACATGTTCCCGCTCTCGCAGATGGCGTCGATGAAGTCCTGGCGGGACATGGACTGGCTGGGCTTGCGCGCCAGGCGCGCCATGTGCTCCTTGAGCAGCTCCGACTCATCGAAGTGCAGCGCGGTCACGATGCGGAAGGTGTACGACGCGATGGACAGCACCACCATGCGATTGAATGGGCTGCGGCCCAGGGCTTCGGCGGGCGCGATGTCGGCTTCGGCAGAGTCGCCGGCGATGCCGTGCCGCAGGCCGAGCGCCATCATGCGGTCCAGGCTGCCCCGCGTGCGGGGCGTGATCTCGGGATGTGGGCTCATGCGCAGAGTGCCGCCTGCACTTTCCTGTTCGTGAGTTCGAGCCCGATGGCCGCATTGATGACCATCTTGCCGCCCGCTTGCATGTCCTGGAAGACCGTCGTGGCGATCAGGTCGTTCTTGTAGAGGTTGTCGCGGTAGTGCTTGGACAGTGCCTCGGCGCGCACGGAGAGTGTGCGCATCTCGTTCGCCACCACGGCGAAACCCTGTCCGGCCACGCCCGCGCGGGCCGCTTCGATGGAGGCATTGAGCGCCACGATGACCATCTGCGAAACGATGCGCGCGAATTCGTCGTTCTTTTGGTGCATGTCCTTGTTGTGGGCGACGAGCTGGCTCATGTCGGCGTGCCAGCGTTCGAAGGTCTTGCTGATGCCCTGCAGCTCCGTGAGCGATGCCGAAAGGGTGTTGCTATGCGCCATGGCGCCGTCGACCAACGTCCGGGTCCTGGCCTGGGCATCGAATTGCAGTGCCTGCAGCTCGTCAGGCAGGCGCTGCAGCGCCTGGTCGCGCTCTCTGCTGGCCTGGAGCAGCGCGTGCTGCAGGTCTTCGACTTCGGCCTGCAGCCGTGCCTCGATCTCGCGCTGGACTGGACCGTGGTCGATGACCAAGGGCCCGGCCGCGCTCCTGCGCGCCATGCGGGAGATCCACCAGAGCGAGACCAGTGCGCAGGCCGCGATGCCGCCCGCGAATGAGAGAAACATTTCCATGGTCAGCCCTGCGTGCGCAGCGCGAGGCGCGCCGGCAGATGGATCAGGATGTCGAAGGCCCGGTACGCGCTGGCCGAGGCGCTGCCCAGCCGCAGCGCCACGTCGCCGCCATGGGCTGCCACAAAGGCCTTGACCGCGTCCATGCCTACGCCGCGGCCCGAGACCGCGGTGACGGCCGGCGCCGTGGAGAAGCCTGGCGCGAAGATGAGCTGGGCGATGGCTTCGTCGCCGGGCTCGTCGTGCGCGGCGATGAGGCCGGCTTCCCGCGCCTTCGCGCGGATGCGCTCCAGGTCCAGGCCCCGCCCATCGTCGGCCATGCGCAGCTGCAGTGCATCGGCGTGCAGCGCTGCGTCGATTTCGATCCGGCCGGCTGCGGGCTTGCCCTCGCGCATGCGGGCCGGAGCCTCCTCGATGCCGTGGTCCATGGCATTGCGCAGCAGGTGCGTGAATACGTCGCGCAGCATGTCCGCGATCTCGTGGCGCACCGCAATGCCGCCGTCGTTCACCTCTACCACGGGGGCTTCCTTGTCGAGCTCGGTGGCAAGCGAGGGCAGGGCGGCGATGGTGCCGCTCAGCGCGTCCGCCAGGCGTACGCTGCTCCACCGCTCCAGCGTATGGGCCGCCTCGGCCGCTGAGGCCCGGAGCGCCTGCGCGTCGCCGGACTGGGCTGCGCTTTGCAACTGCTCGGCCAGTGCCCGCACTTCGGTCAGCGGCAGGGCGATGCCCTGGGTCGCTGTGTCCGTGCCGCGCTCGCGCAGCTTGGCGGCCTCGATGGTCTGGTAGATGCCGAGCATGTCCTGCACGGCGGCCAGGTCGGCGAGCAGGGCGTCGGCGTCCCAGGTGCCCGCGTCCTGGCGCAGCGCCTCGTAGCGCTGCTCTGCCGCGTGCGCCACTTCGGCCAGTTGGAGCAGGCCATAGGTGCGGGCGTTGCCCTTGACGGTGTGCATGTTGCGGAACAACTCGGCCACGGCTGCGGCCTGAGCCCCCCCATCGGAAGCTTCGCGCACCAGGCGCGCGTTGGCCTGCAGGAAGGCCGTGGTGCCGGCGACGAAGGACTGGAACTTGGTGCGTTCCATCGACAGGATCTCGCCGATGATCGCGAGCTCCTGCTGCTGCGCCTGCGCGGCGCGTGCGAGCTGGCGCAGCTCGGTCACGTCGCGGATGCAGAGCATGAGCCGCTCGATCGTGCCGCGCTCGTCGGTGATGGGCGACCAGCCCAGCTCCCAGGTGCGCGCCGTGCCATCGGGCTGCGTGCGCACGATTTCGCGCGGTAGCAGGTGGGCGTTGAAGTCGAAATTCATCACGTCTTCGCCGATGCAGGCGTCGATGGCGGCCAGGGCCTGGTCCGCGGCGTCGGCTCCGAGGTTGGCGCCCGCGAGAACCACCTCTGCCACGGGGCGGCCCGCGAGGTCGCGCCTGCCGAGCAGGGTGGCCAGATGTTCCGAGAACTCGGGGTGGATGCGCCCGCCCGCCTGCAGTGTGAGGATGCCCTGGGGGATGTAATGCAGCATGGCCTGGATGTCCGCGCTCTTTTGCCGCACCAGCTCGCTGCTGTGCTGAATCTTCTCGATCATGGTGTTGAAAGCCATGATCGAGCGGCCGATCTCGTCCTGGCGCTGCACAGGCACGCGGTGCGTGAAGTCCTGGCTCGTGGCGATGGCGGTCATCTTGTGCTCCATCTCGCCGATGGGATGGATGATCTGGCGGTACAGCAGCATGCCGATGAGCGCCAGGCCCACCACCGACACCACTGTGACGACCGCGAGCGTGGCGCTGGTGTTCCTGAGGTTCTGGTTCAGCGCCTCGATCGCCTGGTCCTTGCTGCGCCGCTTTTCCACCTGCACGGCCTCGAGCATCTGGCCCTGCTCGCGCAGGTACTGGTCCACGGTGGCGGCCATGGTGGCCTCGGCCGCGTCTTGCTGGCCCGCGAGCTTGAAGCGGGCGGTGTCGTCGATGGCGGCGAAGTAGTTTTCCAGGCTTTGCCGCGCCTCCTCGATGAGGCCGCGCTGCGCGGTGCTGTCGGCATGGCGCTGCTGCGCGTCGAGCGCCTTTTGCAGCTCGGCCCTGCGTGCGCTCAGTTCCTCGTGCAGGCGCTGGGCTGCTTCCTTGTCGGGCGCGGCGACCATGGACAGGGTGGCGATCTGGATGTCCTTGAGCCGGCCCAGGAGCTCCACCGACTGGATGGTGCTGGGCACCACGCCTTCGGTCACGGTCTGGACTTCCTGCGCGCCCCGGTGTGATTGGTACAGGGCGAAGCCTCCAATACCGCCAAGCGCCGCGAAGGCCAGCGCGATGAGGAGGACGATGCGTTGTCGTACGGTCATGAGACGGTGCTTCCCGTGGCTATTAACAATTTGAAGCAAATTGTTGAAGCCGAGGATTGCAACTGCGTGACAGCGGGATTACCCCTATCTTTCACAGTGGTACGCAGCCTGTGTGCTGCGTAACGGTCTTATGACGAATATTTCTTATTACTCAATAACTCGATAGTTAGTGTTTTTATGGCTCTGCGCTACAGTTGGCACCTGTTTCTCTTTCGCGCCGCCGCAGGGTTCATGCCTTCGCGGCGGCGCATCGTTTTTTCACCATGATCAATCTCCGGGGTATCACCCAGATTTACCAGGGCCCCCAAGGCCCCGTCGAGGCCCTGCGCGGCATCGACCTGCATATCGCGCCCGGCGAAGTGTTCGGCATCATCGGGCGCAGCGGCGCGGGCAAGAGCTCGCTGGTGCGCGTCATCAACCTGCTGAACAGGCCCACGAAGGGCGAAGTCATCGTTGCGGGCCGCGACCTCACCAAGCTCAATGACGCACAGCTGCGCGAGGCGCGGCGCGACATCGGCATGGTGTTCCAGCACTTCAACCTGCTGTCCTCGCGCACGGTGTTCGATAACGCGGCGCTGCCGCTCGAACTCGCGGGTATGGACCAAACCGCGATCCGCGAGCGCGTGGGCCCTCTGCTCGAACTCGTGGGCCTGTCGCACCTGGCCGACCGCTATCCCGCGCAGATCAGCGGCGGGCAGAAGCAGCGCGTGGGCATTGCGCGCGCGCTGGCCAGCCGCCCCAAGGTGCTGCTGTCGGACGAGGCCACCTCGGCCCTCGACCCCGAGACCACGCGCTCCATCCTCGACCTGCTGCGCCAGGTGAACCGCGAGCTGGGCGTGACGGTGGTGCTCATCACGCACCAGATGCAGGTCATCAAGCAGATCGCCGACCGCGTGGCCGTGATCGAGGCGGGCCGCATCGTCGAGATGGGCCCCGTGCTCGACGTGTTCACGCGCCCGCAGCAGGCCATCACCAAGAGCCTCATCGACGAGATCGTGCCGCAGGAGCTGCCGGCCAGCGTGATGGAGCATGTGCGCCACCTCTCCGCGCAGCTGCGCAGCGCGGGGCAGGGCGACGTGGGGCAACTGCTGCGCCTGTCGTACTCGGGCGAGCGCGCCTACCAGCCCATCCTCTCGCGCCTGATCCGCGACCACGAGCTTCAGCTGTCTATCCTGCACGGCCAGATCGACGAAATCCAGGAGCAGACCTTCGGCTCGCTGGCCGTCTACGCCAGTGGCGACGGCCAGCGCCTCGCGGCCGCCGTCGCGCAGCTGCGCGAGGCGGGTGTGCAGGTCGAGGAAGTGCAGCAGGAGGGTTGAACGATGTTCGAGAATTTTTCGCAAATGATGCTGGAGCTGTTCGCCACTTCGCTGTGGGAGACGCTCGTCATGGTGGGTATCTCGGGTGTGGTGGGCGCGCTCATCGGCATTCCGCTGGGCGTGTTCCTGCGTCTCACAGACCAGGGCGGGGTGCTGGAGAACGGCCCGCTCAACAAGACCGTGGGCTGGATCGTGAACGCTGTGCGCTCCACGCCGTTCATCATCCTGCTCGTGGCCATCATCCCGTTCACGCGCCTCATCACGGGCTCGTCCATCGGCACGGCCGCAGCCGTGGTGCCGCTGACCATCGCGGCCGCGCCGTTCGTGGCGCGCCTGGTGGAGGCCTCGCTGCGCGAGGTGGACAACGGCCTCATTGAGGCGGCCCAGGCCATGAGCGCCACCACGGGCCAGATCGTGTGGAAAGTGCTGCTGCCCGAGGCGCTGCCCGGCATCGTGGCAGGCCTTACCATCACTTTCGTGAGCCTCACGGGCTACTCGGCCATGGCCGGCGCCATCGGTGGCGGCGGCCTGGGCGACCTGGGCATCCGCTACGGCTACCAGCGCTTCCTGCCCGATGTGATGCTGGCCGTGGTGATCGTGCTGATCTTCTTCGTGCAGGCCGTTCAGAGCCTGGGCGACTGGGCCGTGCGCAGGCTGTCGCACCGCTGATGCTGCATTTTTGATAGCTGAATGCGCTTGCCAGACGAGCGCCAGAGGCGTTTTAGCGCACGCGGTAGTGGTAACCGTACGCGGGCTTGACGCCCAGCGCCTCATACAGCCGCAGTGCTGCCGCGTTTTGCGCTCGCACCTGCAGGTAAGCGCCGCGCGCCCCTTGGGCCGCGCCCCAGTCCAGCAGGGCCTGCACCAGGCTGCGGCCGCGCCCGCAGCGTTGGTGTGTGGCGGCCACGGCAATATCGAACAAGCCCACCCAGCCGCGCTCGCACACGGCGAGGCCAAAGCCTACGGCCTGCCCCTGCCCCTGCGCATGCAGCGTGGCGAAGACCGCGAGGGGCGCGATGGCCTGCACGAGGGCATGGTGGAGCGCGCGGTGGTGTGGAGCTACGCCGTTGGCGGCCGCGAAGCCGTCGAGCCAGGCGGTGGACGGGCTGGCGCTGAGCGAGACATCGGCCGCCAACGCATAGTGGGCTTGCGGCGCCAGCGGGCGCTGCAGCACCAAGGACGGGTCGAAGTGCGCATAGCCCGCAGCCTGCAGTGCCGCGTCGGCCTCGGGCGGTGCGAGCGGCGTGATGCGGAAGACGGCGGGCAGGCCATGGCGCGCATAGAGCGTTTCCGCCTCGGCCCGCACGGCCTCGAAGGGTGCCTCGGGCGCCAGCGGGTTGGCCGAGTTGGCGCGCTTGGTGAAGCCGCCCGCGAGGCGCAGCACCCATCCCTGGCAGAACACGGTCTGGTGCGCGGGCCAGGCATTGAAGGCGCATTCCTCCAGCGTGCGTACGAGAGGCAAAGGGGCGGCGAGGGACATCCGGCGTTTATACCGTCAGCGCTTGGCTTTTTTATTTCTAAGTCGGCTAAAGAAATGAGAATTTATTCTTTCAAGTGCTAAGCGCACGCACTTACCATGGCAAGCATCGTTATCCAAAAGGTGTTTTCCGTGAACAAGCGCTTCCTGCTCCAATCGACCCTCGCACTCGCCCTGGCAGCCGGCTTTTCGTCCGGCGTGCTCGCGCAGGACAAGCCCCTGAAGATTGGCGTGACGGCCGGTCCGCACGCCCAGATCTTCGAGCAGGTGAAGAAGGTGGCCGAGAAGGATGGCCTCAAGATTCAGATCGTCGAGTTCAGCGACTACGTGCAGCCCAACGCCGCGCTGGCCGCCGGCGACCTGGACGCCAACAGCTACCAGCACAAGCCCTACCTCGACGCGCAGGTCAAGGACCGCGGCTACAAGCTCGTATCGGTGGCCTACACGGTCAACTTCCCGATCGGCCTGTATTCCAAGAAGGTCAAGAAGCTCGAGGACCTGAAGGAAGGCGCTAAGTTCGGCATTCCCAACGACCCGACCAACGGCGGCCGCGTGCTGCTGGTGCTGCAGGACAAGGGCCTGATCAAGCTCAAGGATGGTGCCGGCCTCAAGGCCACGCCGCTGGATGTGGTGAGCAATCCCAAGAAACTCAAGTTCGTCGAGCTCGACGCGGCCCAGCTCGCCCGCTCGCTCGACGACCTGGACGCCTCGGCCATCAACACCAACTTCGCGATCTCGGCGGGCCTGAACCCCAAGACCGATTCCATCGCGCAGGAAAGCGCCAAGAGCCCCTACGCCAACCTCATCGCCGTGCGCGAGGCGGACAAGGACAAGCCCTGGGTGGGCAAGCTCGTGAAGGCCTACCACTCCGAGGAAATCCGCAAGTTCATCGAGACGGAATTCAAGGGCGCCGTGCTGCCTGCGTTCTGAACCGGCTCTGGCTATCATGGAATGCGCGGTGCCCTGACACTGCGCCCATTTTTGCCAAAGGGGGTTTTTTATGAGCACGTACCAGATCGCTGTCATTGTCGGCAGCCTGCGCAAGGATTCTTTCAACCGCAAGCTCGCCACGGCGCTCGCGCGCCTGGCGCCGTCCGAGTTCACATTCCACCAACTGCGCATCGACGACCTGCCGCTGTACAACCAGGACGACGACGCGCAGCAGGCGGCCCCGGTGCAGCGCCTCAAGGGCGAGATCCGAGCGGCGCAGGGCCTGTTGTTCGTCACGCCCGAGTACAACCGCTCGATCCCTGGCGTGCTCAAGAACGCCATCGACCACGCATCGCGCCCCTATGGCCAGAACGCCTGGGCGGGTAAGCCTGCAGGGGTGTTGGGGGTGTCCATCGGCGCCATCGGCACGGCGATGGCGCAGCAGCATCTGCGCAATGTGCTGGCCTACCTGGACGTGCCCACGCTGGGCCAGCCCGAAGCCTTCATCCATGCCAAGGAGGGGCTGTTCGACGCCTCGGGCAACATCGGCGAGGGCAGCCAGGCTTTCCTGCAGGGCTGGATGGACAAGTACGTGGCTTGGGTCAAGCACCACGCTTGAGCGTGGCACTGCCCATACCAAGGGCTGGGGCCTCCGTGGAGGGGCCCCAGCCCTTTTTCGTTGGATGGATGGGGTCAGGCGGCCTGGGCCACGCGTGCCTGGTTGGCTGCTGCCGTGACATGGGCCGCGAGGTCGCGCTCGGCGTTCGCGAGGGCCTGGCTCTTGGCATCGGGGCCCATGCCCACACCTTCGGCGCGCACGAAGCGCACGTCGGTGATGCCCATGAAGCCGAACACCGTGCGCAGGTAGCCTTCCTGGTGCTCCATCGCGCGGCCGCCTTCGCTCGTCGAGTAGATGCCGCCGCGGCTTACCACGACGATGACCGTCTTGCCTCCGGCCAGGCCCACGGGGCCCTTTTCCGTGTACTTGAAGGTGCGGCCCGCCTGTGCGATACGGTCGATCCAGGCCTTGAGCTGGGTCGGGATGGTGAAGTTGTAAAACGGTGCGCCGATCACGATCACGTCAGAGGCGAGGAACTGGCTGACAAGCGCTTCCGACACTGCGTTCTCACGGCGCTGCACTTCGGTCTCTGCAGCCTGGCCCGTGCGGAAGCCGAGCGAATCGGCCGACAGGTGGGAGGGCGCATCCACGGCCAGGTCCAGGCGCTCGACCTGGGTGCCTGGGTGGGAAGCCAGCCAGGATTCGACCACGCGGGCCGACAGCTGGCGGGAGACGGACTGGGTGCCGGTGATGGCGGAATCGATGTGCAGCAGTTGCATGAGAGGCTCCTGGGTGTGTTGAGCCACGATAGTGGCGATGGAATGATTGTGGATTGGTGCGTGCAGATTGATAAGTCGCCGGAATTGCGATAGATTGTTCTGAAAATGGAACGACAGAGGACGCGGTGCAAGATCTCAACGACATGCTGTATTTCGCCGAGGTGGTCGAGCGCGGCGGCTTCGCGGCTGCGGGGCGGGCATTGGGCATTCCGAAGTCGCGCTTGTCGCGCCGCATTTCCGAGCTCGAGGCCCGGCTCGGCGTGCGCCTGCTGCAGCGCACGACACGCAAGCTCTCCTTGACCGAGGTGGGTGAGGCCTACCTGCGCCATTGCCAGGCCATGCGCGAATCGGCCGACGCCGCAGCCGACCTGGTGGCCCGGGTGCAGACTGCGCCGCGCGGCACGGTGCGCGTGAGCTGCCCTGTGACGCTGGCGCAGACGGTGCTGGGTGAATTGATGCCGATTTTTCTCGCGCGCTACCCGCAGGTGCGCGTGGACATGCAGGTCCACAACCGTGCCGTGAACCTGGTGGAAGAGGGGGTGGACGTGGCGCTGCGCGTTCGCGCCACGCTCGACGACAGCGGCAGCATGGTGGTCAAGCGGCTCGACGATTCGCGCGGGGTGCTCGTGGCGGCGCCCGATCTGCTCATTCGCCAGGGTACGCCGCGCACGCTGGAGGAGCTGGCCCGGCTCGACTGCGTGGCCATGTCGGCCAGCGAGGGACGCACTGTGCTGCTGCTGATCGGCCCCGATGGGCGCGAGCACACGCTGCAGCTCAGCCCGCGCTACGTGGCGGACGACCTCCTCACGCTCAAGTTCGCGGCCCTGGGCGGTGCCGGCATGTGCTGGCTGCCCGACTACATGTGCCACGAGGAGGTGCGTTCGGGCCGTCTCGTGCGGCTAATGCCCGGTTGGGCGCCGCCCAAGGGCATCGTGCATGCCGTTTTCCCTTCGCGCCGAGGACTCTCGCCCGCGGTGCGCTGCTTCCTCGACTTCCTGGGCGAGACCATGCCGGGACGCAACAGCCTCTCCGAGAGCCAGTGCGCTGAACTCGCGGCGCACGACGCCGACATGGGGGCGGGCATATGACGGGCGGCGGCTACAAGGCGTGGCGGGCCGGCGCGGTCTGGTGCGTTCTGCTGCTGCTGGCCGTGGTCAACGGCGCGGCGCGAGAGGCCTGGCTGGTGCGCCACTTCGACGCCGAGAGTGCCCATGTGCTGAGCACACTGATGCTGTGCCTGTGGATCGTGGCCGCCGTGTGGTGGCTAGCGCCCTGGCTGCGGCTGCGCTCGGAGCGCCAGGCGCTGCGCACGGGCCTGGCGTGGGTGGCGCTGACCATGGCGTTCGAGTCGCTCGTGGGGCACTACCTGCTGGGCCGCCCCTGGTCGGCGCTGTGGGAAGACTATGACCTGAAGGACGGACACATCTGGCCGCTGGTGTTGCTGGTCACGGCGGCATCGCCCTGGCTGGCTTGGCGCGCAGGGCGAAGGGCTTCATAGATGTTTTTGCGATAAATTCAAAAAAATATATTCGTTTGGGTTTTAAAGATGCGCTCGCAGAATGCTCCTATCACCACCCCGGAGCAAGCGCATGGCAACCCTCAGACTGGGCGACACGGCCCCCGACTTCACGCAGGAATCCACTGCGGGCACGATCCGCTTCCATGAATGGGCGGGTGATGCCTGGGTGGTCCTGTTTTCCCATCCCGCCGACTTCACGCCCGTGTGCACCACCGAACTGGGCAAGACGGCCGCCCTGTCTGGCGAGTTCGCGCGTCGCAATGTCAAGCCCATCGCGGTGAGTGTGGATTCGCTCGAATCGCACGCCCGCTGGGTGCCCGACATCAACGAAACCCAGCACACGACGGTGAACTTCCCCATCCTCGCCGATGCGGACCGCAAGGTGGCCGACCTCTACGACATGATCCACCCTGGCGCATCGACCACGGCCACGGTGCGCAGCGTGTTCATCATCGACCCGAGGAAGGTGGTGCGCACCACCTTCACCTACCCGGCCAGCACGGGGCGCAACTTCGACGAGATCCTGCGCGTGATCGACTCGCTGCAGCTCACCGACAGCCACAAGGTGGCCACGCCCGTGAACTGGCGGGACGGCGACGACGTGATCATCGTTCCCAGCTTGCAGGATCCGGCCGAGATCGCCCAACGCTTCCCCAAGGGCTACAAGGCGGTCAAGCCCTACCTGCGCATTACCCCGCAACCCAACAAATGAGCGGGGCGGCGATGGCAGGCACGACAGCGGCTGCCCGGGCATTGCCCATCCACCTGCATGCCGTGGCCGCGCCGATGGAGGCCGGTGCGGTGTCCCTCGTCATCGTGCCGGGCTGGCGCGATTCGGGGCCCGGCCATTGGCAGAGCCTGTGGGCCGAGCGGTTGCCCGGCGCCGTGCGCGTGGTGCAGGACGACTGGATGACGCCCACGCGCGCCGCGTGGGTGGCGGCGCTGGAAAAGACCGTGCTTGCCGCACCGCACCCGGTGGTGATCGCCGCGCACAGCCTGGGCTGCATCGCCACCACCCACATGGGGGCCGAAGCGGCGGCGCGCGTGTGCGGAGCGCTGCTGGTGGCACCCGCCGATCCCGAGCGCCGTGCCATCCTCAGCGACTTTGCTCCCGTGCCCTACGCGGCGCTGCCCTACCGCAGCATCCTCGTGGCGAGCAGCAACGACCCGTACTGCCCCATCCGCCTGGCCGGGGCCTATGCGCGTGCCTGGGGCAGCGAATTCGTGCGACTGCAGAACGCGGGCCACGTCAACATCGACTCCGGGCACGGCGAATGGCCGCTGGGCGTGGCACTGCTGCAGTCGCTCACGCAGGGGCTGGGCTGGAGTGCCCGGGTGCAGGGCGCCACGGCATAGTGACTGCCGCTGCTAGCTATTGATTGCATAGCTGCAGCCACTTGCTGGGCGGGTGCTGCGTAGCGGTTTCACTCCACCGCATGCAATGCGCCATGCCTATATTCTTGAAAACGATTAATTAACAAAAATATATTCGTTTGAGTTTTAAGAAGGCGTTCGCACAATGGTTGCATCCTCAGTTTTCCAGGCGATGCAACCATGAACTCCTCAAAACTCAAGACTCTTCTGGCCGCCGTGGCCTTGGCCGCCGGTGGCGCGGCCTTCGCGCAGAATCAGCTGCTGAACGTGTCGTACGACGTGGCGCGAGAGTTCTACAAGGACTACAACCAGGCCTTCATCGCCCACTATAAGAAGACCACGGGCAAGGACATCAAGGTCGACCAGTCGCATGGCGGCTCCAGCGCCCAGGCGCGCGCCGTGAACGATGGGCTGGATGCGGACGTGGTCACCTTCAATACCACCACGGACATCGAGTTCCTGGCCAGCAACGGCGTGGTGGCCAAGGACTGGGCCAAGAAATTCCCCAATGATGCTTCTCCCACCACCTCGACCATGCTGTTCCTGGTGCGCAACGGAAACCCCAAGAACATCAAGGACTGGGACGACCTGATCCGTCCCGACGTAAAGGTCGTGGTGGTCAACCCCAAGACCGGCGGCAACGGCCGCTACGCCTACCTGGGCGCCTGGGGCTACGTGCGCGAAAAGGGCGGTACCGATGCCCAGGCTGCCGAGTTCGTGAGCAAGCTCTACAAGAACGTGCCCGTGCTGGGCAAGGGCGGCCGCGATGCGACCAGCATCTTCCTGCAGCGCAACATCGGCGATGTGCTGATCACCTTCGAGTCCGAGGTCGTCTCCGTGGACCGCGAGTTTGGCCAGGGCAAGGTCGATGCGATCCATCCATCGGTGAGCATCGTGGCCGAGAACCCCGTGGCCGTGGTCGAGCGCACCGTGGCGAAGAAGGGGACGGCCCAACTGGCCAAGGCCTACCTCGATTACCTGTACTCCGACGAGGCGCAGGAGATCGCCGCCAAGCACGCGCTGCGTCCGCGTTCGGAGGCCGTGCTCAAGAAGCATGCCGACGTGTTCAAGCCCCTCAAGCTGTTCACCGTGGCCAAGTACTTCGGCTCGCTGACCGAGGCGCAGAAGGTGCACTTCAACGACGGCGGCCAGTTCGACAAGCTCTACACGCCAGGCGCCAAGTAAACCCATGGCTTTGGCGACTTCCTTCAGCCCGCAAGGGGCCGCCGCGGCCGCCCCGGGCGTGCGCAGAAGCCCGAAGCGGGTGCTGCCCGGCTTCGGGCTCACGCTGGGCTACACCATCTTCTATCTGAGCATCATTGTGCTGATCCCGCTGTCGGCCCTGGTGTTCAAGACCTTCTCGCTCACGCTCGAGCAGTTCTGGACGGCCATCAGCGCGCCGCGCGTGCTGGCCTCGTACCGGCTCACGTTCGGCGCCTCGCTGATCGCCGCGCTCGTGAACCTCGTGTTCGGCCTGCTCATCGCCTGGGTGCTGGTGCGCTACACCTTCCCGGGCAAGAAGATCGTCGACGCGCTCGTGGACCTGCCGTTCGCGCTGCCCACGGCCGTGGCGGGCATCTCGCTCACCGCGCTGCTGGCGGGCAATGGCTGGGTGGGGCAGTATCTGGAGCCACTGGGCATCCAGCTCGCGTTCAAGCCTGCGGGCGTGGTGATCGCGCTGATCTTCATCGGCCTGCCGTTCGTGGTGCGCACCGTGCAACCCGTGCTGGAAGACGCCGAGAAGGAGCTGGAGGAGGCCGCCACCAGCCTGGGCGCCACGCGCTGGCAGATCTTCACCAAGGTGATCCTGCCCTCGATCACGCCGGCGCTGCTCACGGGCTTCGCCATGGCTTTCGCGCGCGCCGTGGGCGAATACGGTTCGGTCATCTTCATCGCAGGCAACATGCCCATGGTCTCGGAGATCACGCCGCTCATCATCATCGGCAAGCTGGAGCAGTACGACTACGCGGGCGCCACGGCCGTGGCCGTGGTGATGCTGGTCATCTCCTTCATCCTGCTGCTCGTCATCAACGCGCTGCAAGCCTGGCAGCGCCGCCACGCGGGGGCTCCGGCATGAGTTCGACGACGACCCGCACCGTGCGGCGCGCCCAGGCCGGCACCACCGAGGCCCCGTGGGTCAAGTGGGCGCTGATCACGCTCGCCCTCGCGTTCCTGCTGCTGTTCCTCGTGCTGCCGCTGGCGGCCGTGTTCACCGAGGCATTGCGCAAGGGGCTCGATGCCTATCTGGCCGGCCTGCGCGAGCCCGACGCCTGGGCCGCGATCCAGCTTACGCTCGTCACGGCCCTGATCGCCGTGCCGCTGAACCTCGTGTTCGGCGTGGCGGCCGCCTGGGCCATCGCCAAGTACGAGTTCCGCGGCAAGGCTTTCCTGACCACGCTGGTGGACCTGCCGTTCTCGGTCTCGCCCGTGGTGGCGGGCCTGATCTACGTGCTCATGTTCGGCGCCAACGGCTGGCTCGGGCCCTGGCTGCAGGCGCACGACATCAAGATCATCTTCGCGGTGCCCGGCATCGTGCTGGCCACGGTGTTCGTCACCTTCCCGTTCATCGCGCGCGAGCTGATCCCGCTCATGCAGGCGCAGGGCAACGACGAGGAGCAGGCCGCCATCGTGCTCGGCGCCTCGGGCTGGCAGACCTTCTGGCATGTGACGCTGCCCAATATCAAGTGGGGCCTGCTGTATGGCGTGATCCTGTGCAACGCGCGGGCCATGGGCGAGTTCGGCGCCGTGTCGGTGGTGTCGGGCCACATCCGGGGGCAGACCAACACCATCCCGCTGCACGTCGAGATCCTCTACAACGAGTACCAGTCGGTCGCGGCCTTCGCGGCGGCATCGCTGCTGGCGCTGCTGGCCCTGGTCACCCTGGTCATCAAGTCGATTGCCGAGTGGCGCGCCGAACAGGACCGCAAGGCCGCTGCCGAGCTGCCGCCCGAGCGGCCCACGCCTGCCCTGGCCGGTGCCCGCTGAAAGAAACACCATGAGCATTGAAATCCGCAACATCAGCAAGCAGTTCGGCGACTTCCAGGCGCTGCGCGACGTGAGCCTGGACATCCAGTCGGGCGAACTCATCGCGCTGCTGGGCCCCTCGGGCTGCGGCAAGACCACGCTGCTGCGCATCATCGCGGGGCTGGAGACGCCGGACACGGGCAGCATCCACTTCAGCGGCGAGGACACCACCGACGTGCACGTGCGCGACCGGGGCGTGGGCTTCGTGTTCCAGCACTACGCGCTGTTCCGCCACATGACGGTGTTCGAGAATGTGGCCTTCGGCCTGCGCGTGAAGCCGCGCGGCGAGCGCCCGAGCGAGGCCCAGATCAAGCAGAAGGTGACCGACCTGCTCAAGCTGGTGCAGCTCGACTGGCTGGCCGACCGCTACCCCTCGCAGCTCTCGGGCGGGCAGCGCCAGCGCATTGCCCTGGCGCGCGCGCTGGCGGTGGAGCCCAAGGTGCTGCTGCTCGACGAGCCCTTCGGCGCGCTGGACGCCAAGGTGCGCAAGGAACTGCGCCGCTGGCTGCGCCGCCTGCACGACGAGCTGCATGTCACCTCGATCTTCGTTACGCACGACCAGGAGGAGGCGCTGGAGGTGGCCGATCGCGTGGTCGTCATCAACCAGGGCAAGATCGAGCAGAGCGGCTCCCCGCAGGAGGTGTGGGACCAGCCGGCGAGCCCCTTCGTCTATGGATTCCTGGGCGACGTGAATCTGTTCCGGGGCCGTGCGCACGAAGGCCTGGTGCATGTGGAGGGCATGCAGATCGATTCGCCCGAGCACGCGAACGCGCAGAACGCCAGCGCCTTCGCCTACGTGCGCCCCCACGACCTCGACGTGCAGCGTTACTCGCCCGGCCAGGGCCTGGACGAGCAGGGGCGCCCGCGCGGCATCGTCGCGCAGCTCTCGCGCGCCATCGTGGTCGGGCCGATCGCGCGGCTGGAACTTATTCCCGATGCCGATGACAAACCAGCGGACAATGCATCCCCAGAGACCTTGATCGAGGCGCAAATCCCCGCGCAGCAGTTCAAGGAAATGGGTTTCAGGGAGGGCGAAACGCTGGTGGTCACGCCACGCCGCGCCCGCGTGTTTCTGGATCAGGCTGCGGGCATCTAGTGGAGGTGCGGCAGCACTCTCATTAGGAAAAAGGAATGAACTGGCTCCTCGCGGCTCCGCGCCGCACGCTCGCGCTCATCAGCGCCGCCTGCATCGCCATGCTGGGCTTCGGCCTGTACCTGCAGTATGCCGTGGGGCTGGAGCCTTGCCCCATGTGCATCGTGCAGCGCTACGCCCTCATTGGCGTGGCGCTCTTCACGGGGCTGGCAAGCGTGCGGGGCCAAAAGGGCTGGTGGATGGGCTGGGGTCTGCTGGCCCTGGCGCTGGCGGGCTTCGGTGCCTTCGTCGCCGCCCGACAGAGCTGGCTGCAGTGGTACCCGCCGGAGTTCGCCACCTGCGGGCGGGACTTCTACGGGATGATCGAAAGCTATCCGATCAGCCGTGCCATCCCCATGATCTTCCGCGGCTCGGGCGACTGCGCGGCTGTGGACTGGACGCTGCTGGGCGGCTCCATCGCCAACTGGTCGTTCATCTGCTTCACGGCCATGGGGCTCGTGCTGCTGGCATTGCTGGGGCGCGGCCTGCGGCGAGCGGCCTGAGCCGCGAGAGCAAAAAGGGCGCCTTGGGCGCCCTTTTCGTTCATGGCGGGGGCGGAAACACCACGCCCCGCGTGCCCTCCACCCACGTGGGCGCCTTGTGCATGATCGCCGCGAACAGCGCAGAGCCTTGCCACTTCGCGAGCCAGAGCCGCAAGTTCGGCCAGGGCAGGGTCTGCCAGCGTGCTTCATCGATGCCCGCATACTGCCGCACGAAGGGCAGGATGGCCATGTCGGCCCAGCAGGCCGTGGGGCCGAACAGGAAACCGTCGGGGGCGAGCCGCTTCTCCAGCCCTGAGAGCCAGGCCTCGGCCTGCTGCCGGTGCGCGGCGGGGTCTTCACCGGGGTAGCGCTGCGGGTACTTGGTGCGGTCCAGTGCATGCTTGAACGCGCCGTCGCATTCGGCCACCAGCGCTTGCATCGCATGCATCTGGGCTGGGGCAGGGGGCAGCCATTGCTGCGGATCGTGCTGCGCGAGGGCCCAGTGCATGATGTCCAGGCTCTGCTCCAGCACCTTGCCATCCGCCAGCACCAGCACGGGCACCGTTCCCTTGGGCGAAGCCTGCAGCATGGCGGCTGGCTTGCCGCGCAGCTCCACCTCGCGCAGCTCGCAGCGCATGCCGCTCACGGCGAGGGCCAGGCGTGCCCGCATCGCATAGGGGCAGCGCCGGAAGGAGTAAAGGACGGGCAGGGCGGCGGACACGTGCATCGGGTGCCGATGATAGCGGCCGCGATTTCGCTACCATGCGCGCATCAATTCCGGCAGGGAGAGGCCATGGAGAAGGCGTCCGAAGTCCATCTGATCCAGCGTCTGGAGCAGCTCAACCACATAGGCGCCGCTCTTTCGCGCGAGCGCGATACCCCGCACCTGCTGGAGACCATTCTGGATGCTGCCAGAACCATCACTGGCGCCGATGGAGGAACCCTGTACAGGGTGACCGACGACGGCTCCGCGTTGCGCTTCGAGATCGTGCGCACGGAGTCGCTGGGCATCCGCCTCGGGGGTGCCACGGGCGAGGCACCGCGCTTTCCCCATCTGCCGCTGCGCCGCGAGGACGGAGCGCCCAACGATACGCTTGTGGCCGTGCATGCGGCTGTGCACGACCGCACCGTGAACATCGCCGATGCGTACCACCAGCAGCATTTCGACTTCTCGGGCACGCGGGCCTTCGATGCGCGCATGGGCTACCGCTCGCAATCCTTCCTCGCGGTGCCGATGAAGAACCATGAGCACGAGCTGATCGGTGTGCTGCAGCTCATCAATGCCATGGACCCTGCCACCGGGCTGGTCCGCGCCTTCACGGCCGAGGACCAGAGCCTGGCCGAATCCCTCGCCTCGCAGGCTGCCATTGCGCTCACGAACCGGCAGCTCATCGGGCAGCTCGAGCGGCTGTTCGAGTCGTTCGTGAATCTCATCAACCTCGCGATCGACGAGAAGTCACCCTACACGGGCGGCCATTGCCAGCGCGTGCCCGAACTCACCATGATGCTGGCCGAGGCCGCGCACGCCACGCAGGAGGGGCCGCTCGCCGATTTTTCCATGACCGAGCGCGACCGCTACGAACTCAAGATGGCGGGCCTGCTGCACGACTGCGGCAAGATCACGACGCCCGTGCACGTGGTGGACAAGGCCACCAAGCTGCAGACCCTCTACGACCGCATCGGCCTTGTCGACACGCGCTTCGAGGTGCTCAAGCGCGACGCCGAGATCGACATGCTGCGCCGCCAGCTCGCGCTGCGGCCCGTGGTGGATGCGCAGGCCGAGGAGCGGCTGCTCGCGCCGCTGCAGCAGACGATGCAGGCGCTCGACGAAGAGCGCGACTTCCTGCGCCAGTGCAATCGCGGCTCCGAGTCCATGCCCGAAGCCGACCAACGGCGCGTGCGCAGCATCGGCACGGGCCGGGAGTGGCGCAGCCCCGACGGTGTGACCACGTCCTTTCTCACCGACGATGAGATGGACAACCTCACCATTCGCGCGGGCACGCTCACGCAGGCTGAGCGCGACGTGATCAACCACCACATCGTCGCGACGATCCGCATGCTCGAGAGCTTGCCGTGGCCGGGCCACCTGCGCAACGTGCCCGAGTACGCGGGCGGGCACCACGAGCGCATGGACGGCAAGGGCTATCCGCGCGGGCTTACGCGCGAGCAGATGTCATGGCAGGCGCGCATGCTGGGCGTGGCCGACATCTTCGAGGCGCTCACCGCTGCAGACCGGCCTTACAAGCGGGGCATGGCGCTGTCCGAGGCGCTGGCGGTGATGCAGCGCATGGTGCGCAACGGCCATGTCGATCCCGACCTGTTCGCCGTGTTCGTGCGCGAGCGCGTGTACCTGCGGTACGCCGAGCGTTTTCTGGAGCCAGGGCAGATCGACGCGGTGGACCATAGCGCGCTCTTTCCGCGCGAGGCGGCGTGATCGCTCAGGCCGTGCTGGCGCGCACGGCCGAGAGCAGCCACGCGTGGAAGCCCTCCAGCGCCGGCCCGACGGCGCGCGACTTGAGCCGGCACAGCCAGTAGTCGCCCAGGTGCACGGTGTGGGCGAACGGCTGCGCCAGACGCCCCTGGCGCACCTCGCGCTCGAACATGCGCACCGGCAGC
>JASLFM010000151.1 GCA_030150585.1 Acidovorax sp. | reverse complement strand
AGCCGGCGGTGGCCTTGGAGCCGTGGCAACGGCAGCGGTCCCCGTCCAGGTAGCTGCCATCCTGGCTGGCCACCCCGTCCTGGGCGGCATAGCTGTTGAAGTTGGGGCAGATCGCCCCGGCAATCACCCGTTGGCCCTCCTGGTAGCCGCGCACCGCGCTGCCGAGCTTTTCGATCACCCCCACCGGCTCGTGGCCGATGGTCAGGCCCTTGGCCACCGGGTACTCGCCCTTGAGGATGTGCACGTCGGTGCCGCAGATGGTCGTGGTCGTGATCCGGACCAGGGCATCGTTGGGTCCCACGCCAGGGATGGGCTTTTCCGCCAGCTCGATGCGGCCGGGTTCGACGAAGACGGCGGCTTTCATGAGGGAAGGCATGTTGGCTCCTTTACGGTTGCGTCATGCTTCCAGGCTACGCCCCTTGCCTCCGGCTAGGGGTGTAAAGGGCGCCGCACTTGCTTCAGATCAAGAAAACAGGCGCCAAAGCCAGCCGTCAACGCACGTGGCGGATGGCTGTCTTGGGTCGGAAGGCCTTGCAGACCGCGTCGCGCGTCTCGAGGTAAGGACCGCCGATGAGGTCGATGCAGTAGGGCACGGCCGCGAAAATGCCGGGCACGGTCTGCGCGCCCTCGGCGTCCTTGAGCCCCTCCAGCGTTTCGGCGATGGCCTTGGGCTGGCCCGGCAGGTTGATGATGAGGGCGCCGCCCCGGATCACGGCCACCTGGCGCGAGAGGATGGCCGTGGGCACGAACTTCAGGCTGATCTGGCGCATTTGCTCGCCGAAGCCCGGCATTTCCTTCGTGGCCACGGCCAGCGTGGCCTCGGGCGTCACGTCGCGCAGCGCGGGGCCCGTGCCGCCCGTGGTGAGCACGAGGTGGCAGCCGGCCTGGTCCACGAGCTCGATCAGCGTGGCGCTGATGCGTTCCTGCTCGTCGGGGATCAGGCGTGGCTCGAACGTGATGGGGTTGTGCAGTGCGCGCTTGAGCCAGTCGTGCAGCGCGGGCAGGCCCTTGTCCTCGTAGGTGCCGCTACTCGCGCGGTCGCTGATGGACACGATGCCGATCTTCACGGCTTCGGGCGGGGGCAGGAGGTGGTTATGCATCGTCTTCGCGCTCCTCGTGGCGGGCCAGGGTGGCGGCATCGCCGAGCTGTTCGCGCACGAGCTGGAACAGCTCCCGGTAGGCGCGGCCCTTGCGCGGGGCCAGGCCTTGCGATGCCTGGACATTGGCTTGCTTGCCCTCGGGCGCGTCCTTGCGCGCCTGGCGTATCAGGGCGCGGATCTGCTGCGTGTCGGTGCGCGGGAATTGCTCGAGCCAGATCGCGAGGGCCTCGTCGTGGGCGATCAGGCGGTCGCGCCACTGCTCGGCCTGGTGCAGCGCGAGCTTTTCGGCGGCCGAGCCGTTGCGCTGCTCATCAATGGCGGCGTGGATGGCCTCGACCTCGGCGTCCTCGAGCTTGCGCATGAGCTTGCCCAGGTACTGCATCTGGCGGCGCCGGCCCTCGAAATTGGTGATGCGCTTGGCCTCGGCCACGGCCTCCTGCAGCTTGTCGGGCAGGGACAGGCGGTCGAACAGGTCGCCGCGCAGCGTGAGCAGTTCTTCGCCCAGGGCCTGCAGGGCGTCGCTCTCGCGCTTGAGATCGGTCTTGCTGGCCTCGGCCGTGCCTTTGAGTTCGGCCTTGAGCTGCAGGTCCAGTTCGCTGCCTTCGGCAACGAAGTGGCCTTTCACGTAATAGCCTTTTTTGGGTTTGCGGGACATGGGGTGAGGGGCAATCAGTGCGTGGCGAAGGACGCGCCACAGCGGCCAGTATCATAGCCGTCGCTATGAAATCACCCGCATCCCCGCAAGCCCAAAGCGCCGCCGACCACGGCTTCAGCTACAGCCGCCCGTTCTTCGAAGACCTGGTGGACCACGCCCTGCAGCACGCCAAAAAACTCGGCGCCACCGACGCGGGGGCCGAGGCATCCGAGGGCTGTGGCCTGTCGGTGAGCGTGCGCAAGGGCGAGCTGGAAACCGTGGAGCGCAACCGCGACAAATCGCTCGGCGTGACGGTGTACATCGGCCATCGGCGCGGCAATGCGAGCACATCGGACTTCTCGCCCGCTGCCGTCGAGCGCACCGTGCAGGCCGCCTACGACATCGCGCGCTTCACGGCCGAGGACCCGATGGCCGGGCTGCCCGACGAGCAAGACATCGCGCCGCAGGCCACGCACCGCGACCTCGACCTGTTCCACCCCTGGGACATCACGAGCGAGGAGGCCGCGCGCCTGGGCCTCGCGTGCGAGGAGGCCGCCTTCAAGACCCACCGCCGCATCACCAACAGTGAAGGCGCGGGCGTTTCAGCGCAGCAGAGCCATTTCTTCAGCGCCCACACGCGCGGTTTCCGCGGCGGGTACGCCAGCTCGCGCCACAGCATATCCGTGGCGCCCATTGCCTCGCTGCCCGGCAGGAACGCCGAGATGCAGCGCGATGCCTGGTACAGCTCCATGCGCAATGCCGCCGAGCTGGCCGCGCCGGCCGCCGTGGGCCGCTACGCCGCCGAGCGCGCGCTCTCGCGCCTGGGGAGCCGCAAAATCCCGACCACCGAGTGCCCCGTGCTGTTCGAGTCGCCCCTGGCCGCGGGCCTGCTGGGCGCCTTCGTGCAGGCCGTGAGCGGCGGCGCGCTCTACCGCAAGAGCAGCTTCCTGGTGGACTCTCTGGGCAAGCGTGTTTTTCCGCAGCACATCGACATCGTCGAGGATCCGTTCATCCTGGGCGGCAAGGGCAGCTCGCCGTTCGACGAAGAGGGCGTGCGCGTAGCGCCCCGCAAGGTGGTGGATGCGGGGCGCGTGGAGGGCTACTTCCTCAGCAGCTACTCGGCGCGCAAGCTCGGCATGAAGACCACGGGCAATGCGGGCGGCTCCCACAACCTCGTGCTCTCGTCGCGCCGCACGCAGGCAGGAGACGACCTTGACGCCATGCTGCAAAAGCTGGGCACGGGCCTGTTCGTGATCGAACTCATGGGCCAGGGGGTGAACTACGTGACGGGCGACTACTCGCGCGGCGCGAGCGGCTTCTGGGTCGAAAACGGCAGGATCGCCTTCCCTGTGCACGAAATCACGATCGCTGGTAACCTGCCAGCCATGTTCAAGGGCATCGAGGCCGTGGGCGCGGACGCCTACAACTACGGTGCCAAGACCGTGGGATCGGTGCTGATCAACCGGATGAAGGTGGCCGGAAGCTGAGTTCCTTCCTTTGCCGCAGGGGTTTTTTGAAGGAGTCGAGCACCATGGAGACGACGAGAAGAACCCCTCTGGCCTGGGTGGTGGGCGTGCTGCTGTCCGCTCACGTGTGTGCGCAGGCGCCCGCGCCATCCTCTGCCCCCCGGCTACATCCCTGGCAGGCCGCTCAGCCCGGCCTGACGGCCGAGGCCTATTTCACCAACATGGCGTCGGGCATGAAGATCGAGACACCGTTTGTCGCGAAATTCGGCCTCTCGGGCGGATGGGGGTTGGCGCCCGCCACCGGGCCGGTGCCGGGCAAGTCCGGGCACCACCACCTGCTGGTCAACCGCGAG
>JASLFM010000046.1 GCA_030150585.1 Acidovorax sp. | reverse complement strand
AGCCATGCCGGCAATGTGGGCGCGGCAGCCCGTGCGCTCAAGACCATGGGCTTTGACGATCTGGTGCTGGTGCGCCCGCGTTACAAAAACGTGCTGCGCAAGGAAGAAACCATCCAGCGCGCCAGCGGCGCACTCGATGTGCTGGACAAGGCCCGCATTGTCGACACGCTGGAAGAAGCGCTGGACGGCATCAGCCATATGTGTGCCACGGCCATGACGCCGCGCGACTTTGGCCCGCCCACGCGCACGCCGCGCCAGCATTTTGAGTTGCTCCTCAAAGGTGAGCTGGATACGCGCTCTGCACCTGCGGTTGATGGTGATTTGACCGATAACACGCCCACGCCGGGCGCTGCCTGCAACCAGAAGGGCGTGGCCTTTTTGTTCGGCTGCGAGCGCTTTGGCATGAGCAATGACGATGTCTACCGCTGCGATGTGGCGCTGTCGATTCCGTCCAATCCGCAGTTCGGCTCGCTCAATCTGGCATCGGCCATCCAGGTCATCGCCTATGACTGGCGCGAAGCGCTGGGCGGCTTTCCCGTAGAGGAGCACACGCCCGAGGTAAACCGCGCCGACATGGCCCAGGTCCAGGGCATGCTGGGCCATTGGGAAGAGGCGCTGGCCCATATCGGTTTTCTGGATCCGGCCGCGCCCAAGAAGCTCATGCCCCGGCTTAACCAGCTTTTCAACCGCGCGCAGCTGACCCAGGAAGAAATCCATATTCTTCGCGGTGTTGCCAAAGCCATGCTCAAGAGCCAGCCGTCAAACCGCTAGACTTCACAAGCTAAACATATCCTCACGTTGTTAATTTGATGCTTGATCGCCTGCGCTCCGACATCCAGTGCATTCTTGACCGCGACCCTGCGGCTCGCAGCACCTGGGAGGTCATCACCTGTTACCCCGGTCTGCACGCCATCTGGCTGCAGCGCCCGGCGCACTGGTGCTGGACGCATGGCTTCAAATGGCTGGGCCGCTTCATCTCGCACATGGGCCGCTGGCTCACGGGCATCGAGATCCACCCCGGCGCCGTCATCGGCCGTCAGGTCTTTATCGACCACGGCATGGGCGTGGTGATCGGCGAAACCGCCGTGGTGGGCGACGGCTGCACCATCTATCACGGCGTGACGCTGGGCGGTACCTCGCTGTACAAGGGCGCCAAGCGTCACCCCACGCTGGGCAAGAACGTGGTGGTCAGCGCCGGTGCCAAGGTGCTGGGCGGCTTCGAGGTGGGCGATGACGCCAAGATCGGCAGCAATGCCGTGGTCATCAAGCCCGTGCCCGCAGGCGCCACGGCCGTGGGCATTCCCGCGCGCATCATTCCCAGCAAGAGCGGCCAGAGCGCCGATGTGACCGAGCATGAGGCCGCGCCCAAGGTGCAGGCCAAGCCGGTGGTGGATGACGACTGCGGCAAGAGCGGCTTCAGCGCCTATGGCGTGACGTCGGAGGTCGACCCCGTGGCGCTGGCCATGCGCTCGCTGTCCGAAGGTGCGGCAGGCCATGAAAAGCAGATTGCGCTGCTGTGGGCCGCGATTGAAAAGCTGTCGATTCAGGGTCAGGTCAAGGACTGCATGCCCTGCGAGTCCGAGCGGCCCGAGGCATTCCAGAAGGACAAGATCGATCAGATCATGGGCAAATAGGGCGCAAGCCCTTGCATATCAAGCGCAGGCAGCTTCTGTTTCAGGAGCAGCAGCCTGCAAACCCGAAGCCAGCACGCGTTGCTGGCTTTTTTTTCATGGGGCATGTGCGTAGTCGATTTGTGGGCAGGCCCGCGAGGGCAGCTGCATGAGACTGGATGAATCTGTGCTGGCTGCGACGCGGGCAGGGGCGCGAAGCTTCTACACTGCGGTGCAGCATTTTGGGAAAGACGAAAGAAATGGACATCCATCAAGCATTGCAGCAGCGCCGTTCGGTACGTGCTTTTTTGCCTCAGGCTGTGGACGCAGCCACCGTGCGTGAGCTGCTGGAGACGGCTACGCAAGCACCTTCGGGCGGCAATATGCAACCCTGGCGCGTGACGGCGGTGGCCGGGCAGGCGCTCAAGGACCTGAGTGCACGGGCCAAGCAAACCGAGCCCGTGCAGCGCCCCGGCCTGTCGTATCCGCCCGGCCTGTGGGAGCCCTATCGCAGCCGCCGCTTTGAAAATGGCGAGGACCTGTACCGCGCGCTCAATATCAGCCGTGAAGACAAGGCGGCCCGTCTGAGCCAGCTGGCCAAGAACGGCCAGATGTTCGGCGCACCCGTGGGTATTTTTGTGGCCGTGGAAGAGCGCATGGGCTATGCGCAGTGGGTGGATCTGGGTATTTATCTGCAATCTTTCATGCTGCTGGCCGTGGAAAAAGGTCTTGCCACCTGCGCCCAGGGCTTCTGGCGCATGTACAGCGATATGGTGATCGAGCAGCTGTCGCTGCCCGAGGGCTACCAGATTGCCTTCGGTATTGCGCTGGGTTACGAGGATGCGAGCGCTCCCATCAACCAGTGGCGCTCCAGCCGCGCCACCAGCCATGAATGGCTGTCGCTGCAGGGTTTTGACTGAACTGGCGATTCGGCGTCTTCCGGTCAGGACTGTTAAACCGGATATCAGGTGCTTGGATTTGCGGCAATCCCGCCTATACTGAGTGCTGCTCCGGGGTGTGCGAAAGCGCTGAGAGACCAAAGACCAGACTGTCGAAAGACAGAGCAGTCCCAGGTTAACCCGACGAACTTGATCCGGTTCATACCGGCGGAAGAAGAGCGGGACCCTGATGCAGGGCCAGAGGATTGCAAGGCGCATTGGCACAAGCCAGCTCCCAGTCCCCAGGCACAGCAAACCCCAGGCGCCTCGCGCACTGGGGTTTTTGTCTTTTTGGACGGCCCGGCGCGCACAGGAGTCAGCTGAAATCAGCGTATTTCAGCCGCACAGGCCAGACACCCACATGGGACTGAGCAGTGCAGGGATAGATCAGAGCAGGGCCGCACTCCACGGAGCGTTGAGAGAACTTCACACGCTTTACGGAGACTGCGATGAACGCCCCTGATTCCATCTTTACGCCCGCCGCCGGCAACGCCCCTGACGCCACCCGCTTTGCCGAACTGCTGGCCCAGTCCCGCCAGCCCTTTCCGGCTTCGACCAAGAGCTATCTGAGCGGCTCCATCCATCCCGAGCTGCGTGTGCCGGTGCGCGATATTGCGCTCACCAACGGCGAGCAGGTCAGCGTCTACGACACCTCCGGCCCCTATACCGACCCAGCTGCCAAGATCGATGTGCGCAGCGGTCTTGCCAGCGTGCGCGGCGCCTGGATCGAGGCGCGCGGCGACAGCGAATACTATGCGGGCCGCCAGCGCGTGGCACTGGACGACGGCGGCAAGCGCGGCGAAGAAGACCTGCGTGTGGAGCAGTTGCGTGCCGAAGCCGCCGCGCTGCAGCGCCAGCCGCGCCGCGCCAAGAGCGGCGGCAATGTGACCCAGATGCACTACGCTAGGCGCGGCATCATCACGCCCGAGATGGAATACGTGGCCCTGCGCGAAAACGGCCGCCGCGAATGGATGGCGCAGTACCAGCAGGACGCCGCGCGCGAGCTGCGCCTGGCTGGCAACAGCATGGGCGCCAGCATCCCCAAGATCATCACGCCGGAGTTCGTGCGCGATGAAGTGGCCCGCGGCCGCGCCATCATTCCTGCCAATATCAACCACCCTGAAATCGAGCCCATGGCGATCGGCCGCAATTTCAAGGTCAAGATCAATGCCAACATCGGCAACTCGGCCGTGACGTCGAGCATCGAGGAAGAAGTCGAAAAGCTGGTCTGGGCCATTCGCTGGGGTGCGGACAACGTGATGGACCTGTCCACGGGCAAGAACATCCACACCACGCGCGACTGGATCGTGCGCAACTCGCCCGTGCCCATCGGCACCGTGCCCATCTACCAGGCGCTGGAAAAAGTCGGCGGCATTGCCGAAGATCTGACCTGGGAAATCTTCCGCGACACGCTGGTCGAGCAGGCCGAGCAGGGCGTGGACTACTTCACCATCCACGCCGGCGTGCGCCTGGCCTACATCCACCTCACGGCCCAGCGCCGCACCGGCATCGTCTCGCGCGGCGGCTCCATCATGGCCAAGTGGTGCATGGCCCACCACCGCGAAAGCTTCCTGTACGAGCACTTCGATGACATCTGCGACATCATGAAGGCGTACGACGTGTCCTTCAGCCTGGGCGATGGCCTGCGCCCCGGCTGCGCCTCGGACGCCAATGACGAGGCGCAGTTTGCCGAGCTGCACACGCTGGGTGAACTCACCCAGATCGCCTGGAAGCACGATGTGCAGACCATGATCGAAGGCCCTGGACACGTGCCCATGCACATGATCCAGGCCAACATGACCGAGCAGCTCAAGACCTGCCACGGGGCGCCGTTCTACACCCTGGGCCCGCTGACCATCGACATCGCACCGGGCTACGACCACATTGCGTCGGCCATCGGTGCGGCCATGATCGGCTGGATGGGCACGGCCATGCTGTGCTACGTGACGCCGAAGGAGCACCTGGGCCTGCCCGACCGCGATGACGTGAAGCAGGGCATCATCGCCTACAAGATCGCCGCGCACGCGGCCGACGTGGCCAAGGGCAACCCGGGCGCCCGCGCGCGCGACGACGCGCTCAGCCAGGCGCGGTTCGACTTCCGCTGGCAGGACCAGTTCAACCTGGGGCTGGACCCCGAGACCGCGCAGGAGTACCACGACGAAACGCTGCCCAAGGACAGCGCCAAGGTGGCGCATTTCTGTTCCATGTGCGGCCCCAAATTCTGCTCAATGAAGATCACGCAGGAAGTGCGCGAGTTCGCGCAGCAGGGCATGAAGGACAAGGCGCAGGAGTTCAACCGCACGGGCGGTGAGCTGTACGTGCCGATCCACCCCGCCGCCTGAGTGCGCGGGCGTCCAGCACCCCTGGCCGGGGCGCTGGCGCCCGGCCGGAATCAACCTGCCGGAAACCCTTGCGTAGATACCCTGCAGCCAATCGGGGCGGTGTAGCATAAAGTTACAGCCTCGCCCGGCCCACGAGGCCATGGGCTTGCTTGGCGCAGATATTGCGTGCGCCGAGGGCATGTTGTGTAAGGGGAGCGTCATGAACATCCTGGGCCGTCTGTCGATCCGCGCGCGCCTGTATTTTGGAACCGTGTTTTCCTTGGTGCTGCTGGTGGTGATCGGCGCCATGGGCTATGGGGCGTTGGACCGCACGCGCACCACGCTGCAGGTCCTGTTTGCCGAGCGCGTGCAAACGCTGACCGACATGGCCGAGCTGCGCACCACCCTGGGCGAGCTGCGCCGCGCCGAAAAAGACATCATCATCAACTTCAACAACTCGGTCGAGGTGGCGGCCCTGCGCGAGCGCTGGGGCAAGACCCTGGCCACGCTGCGCAAGAACCTGGGCGAGGTGCGCCGCGCCCAGGTGGAAGATGCCGACTTCACCAAGGCCGTGGATCAGTCGCTTGCCGAAATCCAGCAATACGCCGACGGCATCAACCCCATCTTCGAGAAGATTGAAGGCGCGCAGCTCGACGGCGCGGGCGGCGGCGCCTACGCCGACCGCCTCAAGGGCCACATGGAGACCACGGACCAGCTCTTCTCGAATCTCGCCAAGAGCGCGCGCGAGCAGATGGAGGAAGCGCGCCAGGGCGTGGACTCGCGTACTTCGGCGATGTCGGCCCTCATCGGCGTCACGCTGCTCGTCGCGCTGGCCGTGCTCATCCCGCTCACGCTCACGAGCGTGCGTTCCATCACGCAGTCGATCGCCACGGCACGCGACCTGGCCGAGCACATCGCTGCAGGTGACCTCACGCACGAGGTGCGCGCCCAGCAGCAGGACGAGGTGGGCCAGCTCGTGGCGGCCATGGGCCGCATGCAGGATGCGCTGCGCGCCCTGGTGCGCCAGGTGCAGGACGCATCGGGCAACATCGCCACGGCCAGCGGCGAGATCGCCACGGGCAACCAGGACCTGAGCTTGCGCACCGAGCAGACGGCCGCAAACCTCCAGGAAACGGCCTCGTCGATGGAACTGCTCACGAGCACGGTGCAGCACAGCGCCGAATCGTCGCGCCATGCGAGCGACTTCGCGGCCTCCGCCGCCGAGGTGGCAGCGCGCGGCGGCAAGGTGGTTGCGCAGGTGGTGAGCACCATGGACCAGATCACGGCCAGCTCGCGCAAGATCGCCGACATCACGGGCGTGATCGACTCCATCGCCTTCCAGACCAACATCCTCGCGCTGAACGCGGCGGTGGAGGCTGCGCGCGCGGGTGAGCAGGGCCGGGGCTTTGCCGTGGTGGCGGGCGAGGTGCGCAGCCTCGCGCAGCGCAGCAGCCAGGCGGCCAAGGAGATCAAGGACCTGATCGGCAGCTCGGTGGAGCGCGTGGAAGACGGTTCGCGCCTCGTAGGTCAGGCCGGCGAGACCATGACCGAAATCGTGAGCAGTGTGCGCCGCGTGTCCGACATCATCGGCGAGATCACGGCGGCAGGGGCCGAGCAGCGCGACAACATCGGCCAGATCCACCAGTCCGTGCGCCAGCTCGACCAGATGACGCAGCAGAACGCGGCACTCGTCGAGGAGTCCGCGGCCGCGTCCGAATCGCTGCGCGAGCAGGCCCGCCAGCTCACGCTGGCTGTAAGCCAGTTTCGATTGCACGACGGCGGGGTATCCGTTCGCCGCGATTCGGCTGCGCCCGTGCAGGCTGCAGGGCAGCCTGTGGCTCGGGCCGTGCCCTCGCTGGCGCACACGGCATAGGCCCTGAAGACCCTGCGCCCGCTCAGACGGTGTGCAACCCCCCGTCGGGCGGCAACGGAGGCTCTTGTGCCCGTTGCCAGCCGGCACTTTCCAGTCGGTCCAGCAAGCGGCATCCGTCCTCGGTGTAATGGATTTCAGTGCCTTCGGGGGCCTCCAGTGTGGAGAGCAGCTCGCGCAGCAGGTCCAGTCCGGCTGGCATTTGCGTCAGCACAATGTCGATCCTTTGGTGGGCTGTTCTGCGTGAGCCGTCGCTGCGGCGCGCTCCCAGCGAATCCCCCCAGCCTAATACGGAGCCCAGCCCCTGGGATTGCAGTTGGGTGTCGATCTGGACCTCGCGCTGGTGCAGCGGGTCCATGCTATGGCGGCCCACAGGCACTTTCACGAACACAAAGAACTCCACCACTTCGTGATGGGCATAAGGGCCAGCACTGGACGGTGGGGGGCTTGATGGGGTCATAAATGGGTTCCACACGAGCGCCAAAGTCATCACGACAGGAGATAGTACTTGGCGTGCGGTTTTTATGCCCGAGTGCCTTTGCTTGGTGCACGGCGGTGAAGCGGATCGTGTATGGATGTTTGCGAGAGTACGGCATTCATGAAATTCGTGTGTGGCGAGCCGTGGCGCACGGCCTTGCGCGAGACGATGTTGATGGGAATGCGCACGATGAAGTCCCGGATCTTCAACTCCACCAGTCTGCCCGCCGCCAAGTCGTCCGCAATGCAAGGCCGAGGAAGGCAGCCAATTCCCAAGTTCTCCTGCACTGCACTGCGCAGAATGCTGAGACTGTCGCTTTCCAGGATGACCTCCAAGGTGGGAATGTGTTCCAGCAGCGTCAGGGTGAACTGCCTTCGGGTGTCGCTGAAGCGGTGCTGAAGGCACCATCGCTCACCCGCCAGATCTTTGGCGCGCAGGTTTTTGCCGAGCACCAGAGGGTGCGTGGGGCTGCAAAAAATGGTGAGGGTATCTTCCCGCCAGCGAGTCATCTCCAGCGTGGGGCGCACCGTGATGAATTCGATGAGCCCCAAGTCCAGGGCCATTTCATCGACCCGATTGATGACATCAAAGGCGGGTAGCACGGTCACGCTCAATTGGACCTCGGGGTGTTCGAGCATGAATTTCGCGCAGATATCGTTCAGCAGATAGCCCCCCACAGTGGGGCTTGCACCAATGCGGAGTTGCTGGCGGTGGGCGTCCGAGTCCATGGTCGTCAGGATCTCGCGCGCCTCCACCAGTAGCGACCGCGCCATGGGTTGCAGGAGTTTTCCCCGCTCGCTCAGCATCAGGCGCTTTTTGGCCCGCACGAACAACTCCGCACCCAATGCACTTTCCAGCTGTTGCAGCGACATGCTGGCTGCTGGCTGTGTCATGGCCAATTCGTCCGCAGCTTCGCTCACACTGCCCAATCTGGCGATCGCATCAAACACGGTCAGTTGCTTCAAGGAGAACATAAGCTTTCCTGATGTTTTTTATAAAAATAATCAGTTAGACATATTAATTTGCTCTCCCTACGATTTGCCGGTTTTCAACAAGATTTCGGAGACAAGGCAAATGAAGTTCTGTGCGATGAAGCGCGCATTGCGTGGCGTCAGCGGTGCGCTGGCAGTGGTCACAGGGGCGCTGCTTGCGCCTGCCGTGGCCTGGGCCGATGTCTTTCCCAGCAAGGCCGTGACCCTGGTGGTTCCCACCCCCGCCGCGGGCCCGCTGGACTTCTTTGCGCGCAACATGTCGCCCTTGCTGGGCAAGCGCTGGAACGCGCCGGTGGTGGTCGATAACAAGCCCGGCGCCGGTACCGCCCTGGGCACCCAACTGGTGGCCCGTTCGCAGCCTGACGGCCATACCCTGCTGATGGCCAATATCGCCATCTCGGCGCACGGTGCGCTGAGCAAAGCGCCGCTCTTCGATGTGGAGCGCGATTTGGCTCCCGTGGCCCTGGTGGCCTCGACCCCTTATTTTTTGATCGGCTCTGCGCAAGCACCGGCAACGCTCGAAGCCTTGGTCGCAGCGGCCAGAGCGCAACCCGAAAAGCTCAACTTCGCCATCATTCCCAATAGCCAGCAGCACCTGGACACGGCCCGCCTGTTGTCCGAGTTGGGCATCCGTGCCATGTTGGTGCCTTACCCGGGAACGGCTCCGATCACGCGGGCTCTTCTGGCAGGGGAAGTGGACGCCTTTCTGGGAACCCTTGCCGGCATGCAGCCCTTTTTCGAGAGCGGCAAGCTGCGAGCCCTGGGCGTGACCAGCGACAAGGCCTGGCCCACGCTGCCTATGGTTCCAACGCTGAAGGCCAAGGGCTATGCACTGGAGCTGGATCCCTGGTATGCCATTTTTGCTCCGGCCAAGACGCCCGCTCCCGTGCTCGAAAAGCTGCGCAAGGACGTCGCCGAGGTGATGCAGGACGCTGGCTTCAAGGCCAAGGTGGTCGAGGGCGGCTACGTTCCACGCCAAGTGCCACACACGGAGTTGGCGCGCATGGTGTCGGAGAACCTGCGCATTTCGCGCGAGCTGGTCATCAAGCACAACATCCAACCGGAATAAGCGGCAGACATGACAACGGCCTATACCCACATCCTGGTCGACAAGCGCGCTGGCGTGGCGCATGTGATTCTCAACCGTCCTGAAAAGCGCAACGCTCTGGGCTTTGGTCCAGGTTCGAGTCGGGATGAAATTGCCCGAGCCCTCGCGCAAGCCGATGCCGATGGGGATGTGGGCGCCGTGGTCCTGGAAGCCAACGGCCCGGCCTTTTGCGCAGGCGGCGACCTATCGGGCCTGCCTCCCGGCGAGGGGGCCGAGCAGGATGTGGCTTTGATCGGCATGGTCGATACCTTTCACGCCAGCGTGAGAAGCCTGTCCAAGCCGCTGATCGCTGCGGTGCACGGGCCGTGCCTTGGCGCGGCCATGGGTCTGATCGCCCAGTGCGATCTGGTCCTGGCCGGCAGCGACGCACGCTTTGGACTGCCCGAAGGGCGCTTTGGCCACCCAGGCGGGTCCGAGCTGGTTCCGCTGGTGGGGCAGGCCTGGGCCAAGTTCATGATCTTCAGCGGCGAACTCATCGATGCTCCTACGGCGGTGGAAATCGGCCTGGCGCTGGCGGTGATTCCTGCCGAGAGGCTTCGCGAAGGCACCGCCGCGCTCGCACAGCGCATTGCACGCATGCCGCGGGATGCCATGCGCCTCAACAAGAATGCCATTGACCGCGCGGCGGAGGCCGGAGGTCGCTCTGCGGCCCGCCTTGCGGGGCGTTCCGCCGACCTGGCCACCAAGTCGATGAGCCACCTGGCGTGTGCACCCGATGGGCGCCGCTTCGACGACATCCTCAAGGCTGAAGGTCCGCAGGGCCTCAAGCAGGCCCAGAAGCAACAGTTCACTGATTCCTGGTTGGAAAACTATGTCCGAAGCTCCACTTGACCGCGGCACCGCCGCAGGCCTGCCCCCCGGTGCGCTGGAAGGCCTGCGTATTCTCGACATGACCAATGTGGTCATGGGCCCGTACGCCACCCAGATTCTTGCGGACCTGGGGGCGGACGTGGTGAAGATCGAGTCCCCTCAGGGCGACACCACGCGGCAGATTCCTCCGATGCGCAATCCGGGCATGGGCTGCCTTTTTCTGCACCTCAACCGCAACAAGCGCAGTGTGGTTCTGGATCTGAAGCGGCGCGAATGCGTGGAGGCGTTGCTCGAAATTGCGGCTCAGTCGGATGTGCTGATCTGCAATGTCCGGCCCGCAGCGATGGCCCGGCTGGGCATCTCGTACGAAGCGCTGGCGCAGCGAAATCCGCGCCTGATCTGGATCAGCCTGGTGGGTTTCGGCAGCGACGGCCCCTATGCGGGGCGTCCTGCCTACGAGGACCTGATGCAGGGTTTAACGGGCATGCCCGCCATGCTCGTGCAAGCGGGGTCCGAGCAGCCGCACTATGTTCCGTTGTCGTTCAACGACCGGGTGGTTGGTCTGCATGCGGCCATCACGCTTTTGGCGGCCGTGCAGTGGCGCGAGCGCAGTGGCAAGGGGCAGTTCATTGAAGTGCCGATGTTCGAGACCATGACCCAGTTCACCGTGGGCGACCACATGGGAGGACAAACCTTCGAGCCCGCCGCAGGCCCCATGGGTTACCAGCGCACGCTCACCAAGGAGCGCCGCCCGTATGCCACGCAGGACGGCTACATCTGTCTGGTGGTCTATACCGACAAGCACTGGCGATCGTTCTTCGAAGCGCTGGGGCAGCCCGGTCGCTTTGATGCCGATGAGCGCCTGCACAGCCTGCGCAGCCGCACCACCCACGCTGTGGCGCTCTACGCTGAGCTGGCCGAAGTCATGGCCACCCGCACGACGGCCGAGTGGCTGGAATTCATGCGCCACGCCGACATTCCCTCGGCCCCCATGCACACGCTGGAGACGGTGATGGACGACCCGCACCTTAACGCGGTGGGCATGTTCGAAGTGGTGCAGCACCCCACCGAAGGGACGGTGCGCCAGTTGCGCAGCCCCAGCCGCTGGAGCGCATCGCCGCCCAGCGTGCGCCGCCATGCGCCGTCGCTGGGAGAGCACACCGACGAGGTGCTGCGGGAAGTGGGGCTGGACGAAACAGCGGTGCAAGCCGTCGCGGGATTGGCGCGTTGAGCGCGTGAAATTGGATATTGGAACTTGTTGGTGACCCGGATGAGCAATTACATCGAAACCCCTGTGCTGATCGCTGGCGGTGGCCCCGTGGGCCTGGCCCTGGCACTGGACCTGAACCACCATGGGGTGGGCAGTCTGCTGGCGGAACAAGACGCCGGGACCGCCCTGGTGGTGCAGGCCAAAGCCGGCACGCACAACGAGCGTTCCATGGAGTTTTGCCGGCGTTGGGGGCTGATCGACGAAATCGCAGCCTCTTATCCCGACGACGAGGCGCGCGACACGGTCTATTGCACGGCACTGGACGGGCACTATATCGGTCGCAGCAGCGTACCGTCGGCGCGCGACCGTGGCACGCCTCCCGTGGGGCCCGAGATGATGCGCCGCTGCGCGCAAAACCAGTTCGACCCCATCCTGGCCCGCGCCGTGCAGCGCAGCGAGAACGCCCGGCTGCGCTACAACCTGCGCTTTGAGCGCTTTGTGCAGGATGCCGACGGCGTCACCTCGCAACTGCGCGATGTGGCGACGGGCGAATCCCTGCAGGTGCGTTCCCAGTTTCTGGTGGGCTGCGACGGCGCAGGCAGCGGCATCCGCAAGGCGCTCGGGATTCCCTTTGATCTCATCAAGCAGATGGACTTCTCGCTCAGCGCGATGCTGCGCATCGAGAACATCGAGCGCTACCACTCCTTTGGCAGCCTGGAGCGCTTCATGTTCATTGGTCCCGAAGGGACCTGGGCCAACATGACGTCGGTCGATGGCCGGGGGCTGTGGCGCTTCACGGTGGTCGGCTCCGAGTCGGCGCTGGACCCCGCGACCTACGACATCACACCCGTACTGCGCCGCGCCTTTGGCTCGGTGAACGTGGATTACACCATCGAGCGCATGGTGCCCTGGCGTCGTGCGCAGACGCTGGCGCGTACGTATGGCAACGGCCGGGTGTGGCTGGCGGGCGACGCCTTGCACACCACCTCGCCGACGGGAGGGCACGGGCTGAACACCGGCATTGGCGATGCCTCCGATCTGGGCTGGATGCTGGCCGCGCGCGTGCAAGGGTGGGGGGGCGACGCCTTGCTCGACGCGTATACCGAAGAGCGCCGTCCTGTGGCCCTGCGCAACCTGGGCAGCGCCACGCAGAACTACAACGCCTGGGTGGGCAGCGGCATGGACAACGTGGTGCGCGACGACGCCGTGGGCGAAGCGGCGCGCCGCAACATCGGCAACTCGCTCGTGGTCTCGCTGAGCCAGGAATGGTCGTCGCAGGGCATCGCCCTGGGCTACCGCTACGACAACTCGCCGCTCGTCGTGGGCGATGGTACCCCGGCCACGCCCGACCACCCCAGCCACTTCGTGCCCACCGCCCGCCCCGGCCACCGCGCGCCGCACGCCTGGCTGGCCGACGGGCGATCCATGCTCGATCTGTTCGGCCGCGGCTTTGTCTTGCTGCACTTCGGCGACGCACCCGCCGATGCGCAACCCATGCTGGAGCGTGCCCGCAGACTGGGCATGCCGTTGAAGCTGGAAGTGATCTCGCAGCCCGAGATTCGCGCCCTCTACCAGCGCCGTTGGGTGCTTGTGCGACCCGACGACCATGTGGCCTGGCGCGGTGATGCGCTGCCCGAGGACGGTGGGCAGGCGTTGCTCGATACCGTGCGCGGAGTTTCGCGGTCGGGCGCAGCCGCCCACGATGCCGCGATGGGCGCGGCCGCTGTTTGACCCTCACAACCTGGGATCTGGAGTTTCTATGAGCAATACCTTTCGCGCCGTCGTTATCGAAGAACAAGATGGCAAGGCCGCCACCACCTTCAAGCAACTGTCGCTGTCGGACCTGCCGGCCCACGACACCCTGGTGGAAATCGAGTATTCGGGCCTGAACTACAAGGACGGCCTGGCCCTGAGCGGCAACCGCAACAAGGTCGCGCGCTCCCTGCCCATGGTGGGCGGCATCGACCTGGTGGGCACGGTAGTGGAAACCTCGTCGCCGCAGTGGAAGTCCGGCGACAAGGTGGTGCTTAACGGCTTTGGCCTGTCGGAGCTGCACTGGGGAGGCTATTCGCGCTTTCAGCGCGTGAAGGGCGAGTGGCTGGTGGCCCTGCCCGCCGCGTTCTCGCCGCTGCAGGCCATGGCCATCGGCACTGCAGGCTACACGGCCGCGCTGTGCGTGGATGCGCTCGAGCAGTGGGGCCACATGCAGCCCGGCCGCGGCAAGGTGCTGGTGACGGGCGCTGCCGGCGGCGTGGGCTCGGTGGCGATTGCGCTGCTGGCCAAGGCCGGCTACCACGTGGTGGCCTCCACGGGCCGCGCGGACACGCATGCCTACCTGCAAGGCCTGGGCGCTGCCGAGTGCCTCGACCGCGCCACCTTGCAAGGTGCTGTGCGGCCTCTGCAAAAGGAGCTGTGGGCGGGCGCGGTGGACTCGGTGGGCACGGCCACGCTGGCCAATGTGCTGGCGCAGATGGAGTACGGCGCGGCCGTGGCGGCCTGCGGGCTGGCCGGCGGCATGGACCTGCCGGGCACCGTGCTGCCGCACATCCTGCGCAGCGTGGCCCTGCTGGGCGTGGACTCGGTCATGGCGCCCATTTCCAAGCGCCTCAAGGCCTGGGAGCGCCTGGCGCGCGACCTGCCCACCGACAAGCTCGATGCCCTCACCACTGTGGCGCCGATGTCCGAGCTGCCCGCGTTGGCCGAGGCCATTCTGGCCGGCCGGGTGCGCGGCCGCGTGGTGATTGACGTGAACCGCTAAGCCCCCCGCGTCATTTCCGCCCGATGCCGTGCAGGCCAGGGGCCTGCCGGCAACCCCCTCATGGTGTGAGTGCGCTCACTGCCAGGGACAAGCCATGCCCTTGTGCGGCTGCGCACGGGGTTGGAGCGGCAGCCCGGCGCATTGCGGTCGCGGCCTGCCTGGAGACGAAGCGCTGCCCGCAGGCAGCGCGACCTATACATAACTGAAGGAGATAGCTTTCATGACCGTACAACGGAAGAAATACGGGGCGGCCCTGGCCGTCCTGCTGTGCGCAGCGGGCGCTGCGCAGGCCCAGTCGAATGTGGCCATCTACGGCATCCTGGACACCAGTGTCTCGTTTGCCAAGGGGGTGAGTTCCAAGTCGGCGGTGCGCTCGGGCGACTGGCTGGCCCCGCGCCTGGGCTTTCGCGGTACGGAAGACCTGGGGGGCGGCCTGAAAGCGAACTTCGCGCTCGAAGCGGGGCTTGCGCTCGATACGGGCACGGGGTCTGCCTCGAACACGAACAACCAGGCCTCCGGCGCCCTGCCTGCCGGAGGCCTGGTGTTCAATCGCCAGTCGTGGGTGGGCCTGCAGGGTGCCTGGGGTGAGCTGCGCATGGGCCGCAACTTCAACCCCACCTACCGCCAGTACATTGCCTACGACCCGTTCATGGGCGGCGGCATCGGCGCTTCGCAAGCGGCCCAGAGTTCGCTGGCCACCTACGGCTACAGTCCGGCAGGCCTGCGCCACTCCAATGCCGTGGAGTACTGGCTGCCTTCCAAGGGCCCGCTCACGGGGCAGTTCATGTATGCCATGGGCGAAAACGCCTCGGGCCAGGCCAACGCGTCGGATGGCAAGTACCTTGCTGGCCGATTGGCCTACCAGGTGGGGCAGGCGAACGTGGGCGTGGCCTATGGGCAAATGAAGAATGCCGCCCGGGGCGACATCGACGAGTTCGTGCTGGGCGGGCGCTACGCGATCGGCAAGGGCGTGCTGATGGGCATGTACACGCGCAGCAAGGACGGCACGGGCAACAAGCACGACGGCTGGCTCGTCGGCGGCACCCTGCGTCAGCAGGCCATGGAGTACCGTCTGGCGTGGTCCAGCGGCAAGACTGAAGAGCCGAGCGGGGCTTCGACCGGCCGCTCGCAGAAACTTGCTGCCGTCGCCGCCTACCATTTCAGCAAGCGCACGGCGGTCTACGCCATGGGCGTCTACAACCGCAACCGCGATGGCGCCTCCTACGTGCCCATGGGCACGCTCACACCGGCCGAAACCGCGCCCAACAAGAGCGCCCGCGCCATCTCGCTGGGTATCACGCACCTGTTCTGATCCGGGCGATGCGAGGCTGTGGCTGCTGGCACGGCGGTGTAGTGCAGCCAGGAGGAGGCGGCTCAGTAACTGCGGCCGCCCTTGTACATCGCGTGCTGTCTGCGTTGCAGCGGTGCCACTTGGGCGATCCTGCCCATGGCCGCGCCCGCGTGCGCGTGGGTGATGGCCAGGCCCAGCGCGTCGGCCGCGTCGGTGCCCGGCAGGCCGGGCAGTTCCAGCAGGCGGCGCACCATCTCCTGCACCTGGCTCTTGGCGGCGCGGCCGTGGCCCACCACGGCCTTTTTCATCTGCAGCGCCGTGTACTCGGCCACGGGCAGATTGGCGTTGACCAGTGCAGTGAGCGCCGCGCCGCGCGCCTGGCCCAGCAGCAGCGTGGACTGGGGGTTCACGTTCACGAAGACGATTTCCACCGCCGCCGTGTCGGGCTGGTAGCGGGCCGCGACTTCGCTGATGCCGTCGAACAGCACCTTGAGCCGGCCCGGCAGGTCGCCGAGCGCGAGCGCCGTGGTGCGGATGGTGCCGCTGGCTACGTAGCCCAGGCGGTGGCCTTCCACGTCCACCACGCCGAAGCCGGTGGTCTGCAGGCCGGGGTCTATACCAAGTATGCGCATGTCAGAGGTCGAAGTACCAGCGTGCCGAATGGAAGAATACGGGCGCCGCGAAGCACAGCGCGTCCACGCGGTCCAGCAGCCCGCCCGCGCCCGTGACGGACTGGCCCTGCAGGCCCCAGCTCGTCACGCCCCGGTCGCGTTTGATGGCCTTCATTACGAGGTGGCCCAGGCTGCCCGCCACGCAGGCCAGCAGCGCCATGCCGAGGGCCTGCTCCGGCTTGAACGGCGTGATGAACGACAGCAGCGCCCCCACGAGGCCGCCCACGCCCACGCCTGCAAGCCAACTGGGCCACTGGAAGCTCTGGCTCACGGCCGGCGCCACGGGTGCATGCGCAAGGCGCCTGCCCGCGAGGTGCTGCACGATCATGCAGGTCTGCACCACGAACACGAGGTAGAACACGAGGAAGGCGCCTTTGCCCCGGTGGCCCGGGAAGTCGAGCAGCAGCAGCGCGGGCACGTGGCTCATGCCGTACACGCAGACCATGATGCCCCACTGCAGCTTGGCGTTGCGCTCCAGGAAGCGCTGCGGGTCGTTGGCCAGCGCGCTGGCCACGGGCAGCGCGAGGAACACGTAGACCGGGATGAATACCGTGAACAGGTCGAAGCGGCGCAGGCCCACGATCACGAACTGCAGCGGCAGCACCACGAAGAAGGCCAGCACCAGGCTGCGGTGGTCGCCCCGGCGCGTGGGCGAGAGCGTGATGAACTCGCGCAGCGCCACGAAAGCCACCAGCGCGAACAGCACCGTGGCCACCGTGTCGCCCAGTGCCCAGCCCACCCAGAACACCGTGGCCATGAACCATGAGGTCTTGAGCAGGCTCCAGAAGCGCTTGTGCTCCTGCAAGGCGGTCTCGTGCGCGCGCAGGGCGGCGGGGTCGTCGCTGTCGGGTTCGCGCAGCCCGCGTGCGAAGGCATAGACGGTCACGAGCGCGAGCAGGCCAAAGACGGCCACGAACAGCGCGCCGATCTGCTGCGTGGTCGTGAGGCTGCGAAGCAGGCCGTACATCTCAGACCTCCCGCAGCGCAACCACGGCCTGGCGGGCGCGGTCGAGAAAGGGGCGGCGCTCCTCGCCGGGCTGCAGCTGGATCGGTGTGCCGAACGTGACCGAACACAGGATGGGCACGGGCACGACCTCGCCCTTGGGCATGACGCGCTGGATGTTGTGTATCCAGGCCGGCACCAGCACCACCTGCGGGAACATCTGCGCGAGCTTGTAGAGGCCGGATTTGAAGGGCTGCGGATCGTCGCCATGGCCACGCGTACCCTCGGGGAAGATGACGATCGAGTCGCCGCTCTCCAGCGCGCGCACCAGGGGGGCCAGCGGGTCGTTCTCGGGCAGGGCTGCGCGCAATGCCTCGGGCGTGCGGGCCGGCGCGGCAGCGGGCACGGGGTCGGGTCCTCCGGGCGGGGCACCGCCGGCCTCGCTGGCCAGAGGGGCTGGTGCGGGCACGCCCGGGGCAGGGCCCGCAAGCCGGTCTACATAAACCGCGTTGAACACGGCTGTGGTAATCCATTGCCGCAGGGGCGTCTTGGTCCAGTAATCCTTGGCCGCGATGGGGCGCGTGATGCTGCGCAGCTCCTCGGGCAGCGCGGCCCAGATCATCACGATGTCCGCATGGCTCTGGTGGTTGGCGAAGTAGATGCGCTGCTCGGCCTTGGGCGGGCAGCCGTACCAGCGCGCCTGCGCCCCCGTGAGAAAGCGCACCAGGCCGAGCAGGAAGAGGCCCATCAATTTGGCTAGCATGGCGGCGATGATACGGGGCCGCAGCGGCGCTGCGCCGGGGCGACGGGAACTTGCGGCAGCACCCGCCTACGGCAGTTCCGCGCTGCCCATGCGCGCCATGATGGTGCGCGTGCGGCCCGCGAGGTACGCGGAGCCCGGCAGCTTCTCGAAGCGCTTGGGCGCGGGCAGCATGACTGCGAGGCGCGCGGCCTCGGCGGGGGTGAGCTGGGCGGCGCTCTTGCGGAAGTAGTGCTGGGCGGCGGCCTCGGCGCCGAAAACGCCGTCACCCCATTCCACGCTGTTGAGGTAGATCTCGAGGATGCGCTGCTTGCTCAGCAGCAGTTCCAGCGCCAGCGTGAGCACGAATTCCTGCCCCTTGCGCAGCAGGGTGCGTTCGCCCGACAGCAGCAGGTTCTTGGCCAATTGCTGGGTGATGGTGGAGCCGCCGCGGATCCTGGGTGCGCGCGCGGGCCGCTCGGGTGCGCGGGCCTGCGCCTTGGCAGCCTGGGCCTCGGCCTGCGCATTGCGCTCCCAGGCCTTTTCGATCGCGGGCCAGTCCACGCCGTCGTGGTTGACGAAGCTGTCGTCTTCCGAGGCGATCACGGCGCGCTTGAGGTGGTCGGAAATCCGTGCGTAGGGCACCCATTGCTGGCGCCAGCGCAGGCCGCCACGCTCGTGCAGCTGGGCCCAGGCCTCGGAGCGCTGGAAGCTGGTCGACTCGGGGTTGATCCACGCCATGGCCGCGATGCGCCCCACGAAGAACAGCTGCAGCGCGCAGACCGCGAACAGCACGAGGCCGATCCAGCGCAGCAGGGCTTTCATGCCATGGCGGTGCGCAGTTCGGCCAGCACCGTGGCCGAGGGCGGACGCACGCCGCGCCAGAGCGCGAAGGCCTCGGCCGCCTGCTCCACGAGCATGCCCAGGCCGTCGCGCGCCTGGGCGCCGTGGCGCGTGGCCCAGTCGAGAAAGCCCTGCGCGGCGGGGCCGTACATCATGTCGTAGGCCAGGGCGCCCGGGCGCAGCACGCTTGCGGGCACGGGTACGCCGTCGCCCGCGAGGCTGCTGGCCGTGGCGTTAATGATCACATCGAAATCCTGCCCTGGCGCCTGCAGGGTCTGCGCAGATAGCTCTGTTTTTTGTAGCGATGCGAGTGCGCCATGGGCCTGCACGAGCGCCTGGGCGCGCTCCAGCGTGCGGTTGGCCACGACCACGCGGCGCGGGCCTTCGCGCAGGAGGGGCCCCAGCACGCCGGCAGACGCGCCGCCCGCGCCCACGAGCAGCACGTCGCGCCCGGCGAGCGGCACACCCGCGCCGTGCAGTATGTCGGCCACGAGGCCGAGGCCGTCGGTGTTGTCGGCGTGGATGGTGCCGTCCTGGAAGACCAGGGTGTTGGCTGCGCCCGCGAGCTGCACGCGCTCGCTGCACGTGGCGGCCAGGGCGGCGGCTTCGAGCTTGAAGGGCACGGTGACATTGCAGCCGCGCCCGCCCGCTGCCGCGAAGGCGCGCACGGCCTGGGCGAAGCCGTCCAGCGGCACGAGCCGGCGCGTGTAGTCGATGTCCTGGCCCGTGAGGGCCGCGAAGCGCGCATGGATCCAGGGGGAGCGGCTGTGCTCCACGGGGTTGCCCATGACGCAGTACTGGTCGGTTGGCACGGGGCGGCTACTTGTTGAACTACTTGGGAAGGGGGGCGGTGCTGGCGCTGGCTTCCAGGGTCTGGTCGCGTGTGAACTTGAAGCG
>JASLFM010000033.1 GCA_030150585.1 Acidovorax sp. | reverse complement strand
GCCGACCCCATCATCGTGCACCCCGACGTGCGCAAGATGCTGCTCACCGCCAAGGCCTACGCCGAGGGCGGCCGCGCGCTGCAGGTGTTCTGCACCCTGCTGCTGGACAAGGCGCACCACCACCCCGACGAGAAGGTGCGCAAGGACAGCGACGAACTCGTCGCCCTGCTGACCCCCATCGTCAAGGCCTTCATCACCGACAACGGCCACATCGCCACCAACGCGTGCATGCAGGTCTTCGGCGGCCACGGCTTCATCAAGGAATGGGGCATGGAGCAGTTCGTGCGCGACAACCGCATCAACATGATCTACGAAGGCACGAACACCGTGCAGTCGCTGGACCTGCTGGGCCGCAAGATCCTGGGCAACAACGGTGCCACGCTGAAGAAGTTCGGCAAGCTCGTGGGCCAGCTGGTGGAGGAAGAGGGCGTGAACGAGAAGATGGCCGAGTTCATCAACCCCATCGCCATGCTGGGCGACCAGATGACGAAGTTCACCACCGAGATCGGCTTCAAGGGCATGCAGAACCCCGACGAAGTGGGCGCGGCCGCTGTGGACTACCTGCGCGTGGCGGGCCACCTGGTGTTCGGCTACCTGTTCGCGCGCATGGCGCAGGTGTCTCTGCGCGCCATTGCCGCGGGCAGCACCGACCCGTTCTACACCGCCAAGCTCCAGACGGCGCGGTTCTACTTCGCCAAGCTGTTCCCCGAGGTGCAGACGCTGATGAAGACGGCACGCGGCGGCAGCAAGGTGCTGATGGACACCGACGCAGCCCTCGCCTGATCCGTCTGATTTCAAGCAAAACCTGCCCGGAGGCCACATGAGGAAAGCGCTAGCAGCTCTGTTTTTGGTAGCAACCGCACCCGCATGGGCGCAAATGAACCCCGTGGGTCTCTGGCGCAGCGTGGACGACAAGACCGGCGAGGCCAAGGCCGAGATCCGTATCCAGGAGGCCGGTGGCGCGCTCAGCGGCCGCATCGAGAAGTCGCTCAAGAAAAACGCCAAGCCCACCTGCACGGAATGCACCGACGACCGCAAGGACCAGCCCATCGCGGGCCTGGAAATCCTCCGCGGCGGCAAGCAGGCCGAGGGCAGGGAAGTGTGGGAGGGCGGCAAGATCCTCGACCCTGAAAACGGCAAGGAATACCGGGCCAGCCTCACCCCCATCGAAGGGGGCAAGCGGCTTGAAGTGCGCGGCTTCCTCGGCCCCTTCTGGCGGACCCAGACCTGGGTGCGCGTGCAGTAAACAAGGAATTCACCAATGTCCCGATTCAACGTCAAGAAAGTCGCCGTGCTCGGCGCGGGCGTGATGGGCGCGCAGATTGCCGCCCACCTCGTCAACGTGAAGGTGCCCGTGGTGCTGTTCGACCTTCCGGCCAAGGAGGGCCCGAAGAACGGCATCGTCACCAAGGCCATCGAGGGCCTCAAGAAGCTCAAGCCCTCGCCCCTGGGCGTGGCCGATGACGCAGCCCTGATCCAGCAGGCCAACTATGAAGAGCACATGCACCTGCTCAAGGAATGCGACCTCGTGATCGAGGCCATTGCCGAACGCATGGACTGGAAGCTCGACCTCTACACCAAGATCGCCCCGCATGTGGCCAAGCACGCCATCCTGGCGAGCAATACCTCGGGCCTGTCGATCACCAAGCTCAGCGAGGCCCTGCCCGAGGGCCTGAAGCCGCGTTTCTGCGGCATCCACTTCTTCAACCCGCCGCGCTACATGGTGCTGGTGGAGCTCATCAACACGCCCACCACCAATCCCGAGGTGCTGGACCAGCTCGAAGCCTTCGTGACCAGCGGCCTGGGCAAGGGCGTGGTGCGCGCGCACGACACGCCCAACTTCGTAGCCAACCGCGTGGGCATCGCGGGCATGCTGTCCACGATGAAGGAGGTGGAGAACTTCGGCCTCACCTTCGACGTGGTGGACGACCTCACGGGCAAGAAGCTGGGCCGTGCCAGCAGCGGCACTTTCCGCACCGCCGACGTGGTGGGCCTGGACACCATGGCCCACGTGATCAAGACGCTGCAGGACAACCTGAGCATTGAGACCGACCCCTTCTACGAGAGCTTCGGCACGCCCGCCGTGCTCAAGAAACTGCTGGAGCTGGGCAACCTGGGCCAGAAGACCAGGGCCGGCTTCTACAAGAAGGTGGGCCGCGACGTGCTGCGCTTCGAGCTCGAGAGCGAGGAGTACGTGCCCGGCGGCCAGAAGGCCGACGAGGTCTACGGCCGCATGCTGAAGAAGCCCGCCGCCGAGCGCCTGAAGCTGCTGCGCAACGCCGAGGGCGCGCAAGGCCGGTTCCTCTGGGCCATCCTGCGCAACAGCTTCCACTACGCGGCCGTGCACCTGGGCACGATCGCCGACAACGCCCGCGACGTGGACCAGGCCATGCGCTGGGGCTTCGGCATGAAGCAGGGCCCCTTCGAGCTGTGGCAGGAAGCGGGCTGGCTCGAAGTGGCGAAGATGATCCAGGAGGACATCGACGCGGGCAAGGCGCTGTGCAAGGCCCCGCTGCCCGAGTGGGTCTTCAAGGGCCCCGTGGCCGAGGCCGGCGGCGTGCACACCGCACAGGGCTCGTGGAGCGCGTCGCGCGGCGCGTTCGTGCCGCGCCGCCAGCTGCCCGTGTACCAGCGCCAGCTCTTCCCCGAGCCGCTGCTGGGCGAAACCCACCTGCCCGACTGGCGCACGGCCGGCACCACGCTGGCCGAGAGCCGCGCGCTGCGCACCTGGACGCTCGACGGTGAGGTGCTCATCGCCAGCATCAAGAACAAGATGCACGCCATCAGCCCCGAGGTGATGGAAGGCCTGATGGAGGCCGTGGAACTGGCCGAGAACGAGTACCAGGCCATGGTGATCTGGTCCGGTGACGCGCCCTTCAGCGTGGGCGCCGATCTGGAAGCCACCATGCCCGCCTTCGTGGTCGGCGGCGCCGACGCGATCGAGAGCGTGGAGCAGGAGCTGCAGAACCTCATGATGCGCATTCGCTACGCGCAGGTGCCCGTGGTCGCGGGTATCCACGGCATGGCGTTGGGCGGCGGCTGCGAGCTGGCCGTGTACAGCGCGCGCCGAGTGGCCCACATGGAGAGCTACATCGGCCTCGTCGAAGTGGGCGTGGGCCTGGTGCCCGGGGCGGGTGGCCTGACCTACATCGCCCGCCGCGCGGCCGAGGCCATGGCCGCTTCGACCAGCAAGGACCTCCTTCCCTTCCTGACCGAAGGTTTCACCGCCGCCGCCATGGCCAAGGTGGGCACGAGCGCCATCGAATCCAAGAAGCTCGGCTACCTGCTGGAGAGCGACCTCATCGTCCCGCACAAGGACGAGGTGCTGTTCACCGCCATCAACGAGGCCAAGGCCATGGCGGCCGGCGGCTGGCGCGCGCCGCACAAGCGCCTGTTCCCCGTGGCGGGCCGCAGCGGCCTGGCCACCATCACGGCCCAGCTCGTCAACATGCGCGATGGCGGCTTCATCAGCGCCTACGACTTCAAGGTCAGCACGATGATCGCCAACGTGGTCTGCGGCGGCGACGTGGACCCCGGGTCGCTCGTGAGCGAGGAATACCTGCTCACGCTGGAGCGCAAGGCCTTCTGCCACCTCATCGGCCAGCCCAAGACGCACGAACGCATTTTGGGAATGCTCAACACCGGCAAGCCCGTGCGCAACTGATCGGCCCCCATGCGCGAACACGCCCCCAACAAGCTGCAGCGCTCGCTGATGCGCCTGGACGAGGCGCCCGCCTTTCTGCGCGGCTTCGTGCAGAACATCATCCTGCGCCGGGCCGTGCCGTTCACCGGCACGGCGGGCGTGCAGTTCGTGTCGTTGACGCCCGAGCGGGTGGAAGTGCGCCTGGCCAACGAACGCCGCGTGCAGAACCACATCCACGGCGTCCATGCCTCGGCCATGAATCTGCTGGCCGAGACGGCCACCGGCATGGTGGTGGGCATGAACGTGCGCGACGACTGCCTGCCGCTGGCCAAGGAGTTCCGCATGGCGTTCAAGAAGCGCGCCACCGGCGGCCTCCAGGCCGTGGCCACGTTGACGGCCGAGCAGCGCGCCGCCATGCAGGCCAGCGACAAGGGCGAGGTGCAGGTTCAGGTCACCGTGACCGACGAAGCCGGCGCGGAGCCGGTCGAATGCGTATTTACGTGGGCCTGGATCCCTTCCAGCCGCCCCACCAAGAATTGAAGGAGTTTCACCATGGCTGACAAGCAAGTCCAGGACGCCTACATCGTTGCCGCCACGCGCACGCCCATCGGGCGCTCGGGCCGCGGTTACTTCAAGAACACCCGCCCGGATGACCTGCTGGTGGCTGCCGTCAAGAGCGCCATGGCACAGGTGCCCTCGCTGGACCCCAAGGCGATCGAGGACGCCATCATCGGCTGCTCCTTCCCCGAGGGCGAACAGGGCATGAACATGGCGCGCATTGCCATGGGCCTGGCCTTCAGCCACCCCGTGGGCGGCGTGACCGTGAACCGCTTCTGCGCCTCGGGCGTCACCGCCATCCAGATGGCCGCCGACCGCATCCGCGTGGGCGAGGCCGACGTGCTGATCGCGGGCGGTGCCGAATCCATGAGCCTGGTGCCCATGGGCGGCAACAAGCCCTCGTTCAACCCCGAGGTCTTCGCGCGCGACGAGAACGTGGGCATTGCCTACGGCATGGGCCTGACGGCCGAGAAGGTGGCGCAGCAGTGGAAGGTGAGCCGCGAGGCGCAGGATGCGTTCGCGCTCGAATCGCACCTGCGCGCCATCAAGGCGCAGCAGGCGGGTGAGTTCACCGACGAGATCACGCCCTTCGAGATCGTGGAGCGCTCGCCCAACCTCGCCTCCGGGGAAGTGGTGGAGAAGCGCCGCACCGTCAACCTCGACGAAGGCCCGCGCCCCGACACCTCGCTCGAAGGCCTGGCCAAGCTGCGCCCCGTGTTCGCCGCACGCGGCAGCGTCACGGCGGGCAACAGCTCGCAGACCAGCGACGGAGCGGGTGCGCTGATCCTGGCGAGCGAGAAGGCCGTCAAGCAGTTCGGCCTGACGCCGCTCGCGCGCTTCGTGAGCTACGCCGCGCGCGGCGTGCCGCCCGAGATCATGGGCATTGGCCCCATCGAGGCCATTCCAGCCGCGCTGCGCTACGCGGGCCTCAAGCACGAGGACATCGGCTGGTTCGAACTCAACGAGGCTTTCGCGGCCCAGTCCCTAGCGGTGATCAACACCCTGGGCCTGGACCCGGCCAAGGTCAACCCCATGGGCGGCGCCATCGCCCTGGGCCACCCGCTGGGCGCCACGGGCGCGATCCGCGCCGCCACGGTGGTGCACGCGCTGCGCCGCCACAACCTGAAGTACGGCATGGTCACGATGTGCGTGGGCACGGGCCAGGGCGCCGCGGGCATCTTCGAGCGCGTCTGACGCCCGCCACCCGTGTCCTGCGGGGCACGGGCCGTCTTCGTGCATCCATGCAGCCGACGCAGAGCGGCGCCAAACCAGGAGACCGACATGGAAAAGCTCAGCCTGCAAGTGGATGGCGCGGTGCCGCTGGCGCTGCGCGTGTATGCGCCCGAAGGCCCGCCGCAGGCCAGCGTGGTGATTGGCGGCGCCATGGGTGTGCGCCAGGCCTTCTACGAGGGCTTTGCCGCGTGGCTCGCGGGCCAGGGCTACCGTGTGACGACTTTCGACTACCGGGGCCACGGCGATTCGCTGCAAGGCGCCCTGCGCGACGTGCAGGCCGACCTGCACGACTGGGCGCGTGACTACGAGGCCGTGATCGCCCACGCCAAGGCCGCCTTGCCCGCGCGGCCCCTGCTCCTGCTGGGGCACAGCCTGGGCGCGCAACTCCCGGGCCTGCTGCGTGAGCCGCAGCGGGTGGACGGGCTGCTGTCCATCGCGGCGGGCAGCGGCTACTGGCGTGACAACGCGCCACGCCTTAAGCGCACGGTGCTGTACTTCTGGCACGTGCTCGTGCCGCTGGCGACGCGCCTGTGCGGCTACTTCCCGGGCCGGCGGCTGCGCAAGGTGGGCGATCTGCCCGCGGGCGTGATCCTGCAGTGGCGCCGCTGGTGCCTGAACCCGCGCTACAGCGTGGGCGCCGAGGGCGAGGCCGCCGAGCGCAGCTACGCGGCCGTGCGCTTCCCGGTGCTGGCGCTGTCGATGAGCGACGACGAGCTCATGACCTGGCGCGGCACCCACCATCTGGTAGACCTGTACGCGAATGCCCCGCGCAGTGTGGAGCGCGTGGCGCCCAACGATGTGCAGGCGCGGCGCATCGGGCATTTCGGCTTTTTCCGCGAGCAGTTCGCCCACAGCCTGTGGCCGCGCGCCAGCGCGGTGCTCGCAGGGTGGGCCGCCGGGGGGACGGTCTCCGGCACGACGGCATAGGCGCAAAACTCAGGGCACACTTGGGCGCCATGACCTCTTCCTCTCATCACCCCCTGGACGCAGCGCTCGCGCTCGCATCCACCGCGGCCGGGCAGTACACCGGCCACACCAGCCCCGCCTACTGGAACATGGTGGGGCCGTTCGGCGGCGTGACGGCGGCCACGCTGCTGCAGGCTGTCTTGCAGCACCCCGATCGGCTCGGCGAGCCGCTGTCGCTCACGGTGAATTACGCGGGCGCGCTGGCCGAGGGGCCGTTCACGCTGCAGGCCACGCCCGTGCGTACCAACCGCTCCACGCAGCACTGGACGCTCTCGATCCTGCAGGCCGGCGCCGACGGGGCGCCCGTGGTCACCACCACCGCCACGGCCGTGACGGCCGCGCGCCGCGAGACCTGGAGCATGGGCGATGCACCCATGCCCGCCGTGCCCGCACCCGCACAGTGCAAGCGCATCACGCCCGCTTTCCGCTCCGAGTGGCTGCAGCGATATGAGACCCGGCCCGTGTCGGGTGCGCTGCCCGAGCAGTGGGATGGCAGCGGCGACACCAGCCTCTCGCAGTTGTGGATGCGTGACGCGCCCGAGCGGCCGCTCGATTTCTGCGCGCTCGCAGCCATGGCCGACATCTTCTTTCCGCGCGTGTGGCTGCGCCGCGCGCGCCAGGTGCCCGCGGGCACGGTGTCGATCACCGTGTATTTCCACGCGGGCAGCGAACTGCTGGCCGCAACCGGCACGGGCTACCTGCTGGGCCAGGCCCGCGCGCAGGAGTTCCGCAACGGCTTTTTCGACCAGACCGCACAACTGTGGAACGAGGCCGGCGCCATGCTGGCCACGAGCCACCAGATCGTCTATTTCAAGGAGTGAACCGCACCATGAATGCAACCCAGGACATCCTGGTCCATACCGAAGCCGGTGTGACCACCATCACCTTCAATCGCACCGACAAGAAGAACTCCATCACCGAGGCCATGTACGCCGCCATGGCCGACGCGCTGGCCCAGGCCCGCGACGACGCGGCCGTGCGCTGCGTGGTGTTCCAGGGCGACATGGCGATCTTCAGCGCGGGCAACGACATCGGCGATTTCCTCCAGCAGTCGGCGCAAGGCGCTCCCAAGGGTGACGGCAGCCAGCGCCCCGTGTGGCGGTTCCTGCACGCCATCGCGGCCTTCCCCAAGCCCGTGGTGGCGGCCGTGTGCGGCCCTGCCGTGGGCATCGGCACCACGCTGCTGTTGCACTGCGACCTGGTGTACGCGGGCGACAACGCGGCCTTCTCGCTGCCCTTCGTGAACCTGGGCCTGTGCCCCGAGGCGGCGTCGAGCCTGCTGCTGCCGCAGATGCTGGGCTACCACCGCGCGGCCGAGGCGCTGCTGCTGGGCGAGCCCTTCATGGCCGAAGCCGCGCTCGAGGTGGGCCTGGTCAACCGCGTGGTGCCGCCCTCCGAATGCAATGCGCTGGCCCAGGCCCAGGCGAAGAAGCTCGCGGCCAAGCCGCTGTCCGCGCTCATCGAGACCAAGCGCCTCATGAAGGCCGGCCAGGCCGCGCAGGTGGCCGCGCGCATGGACGAGGAGGGGGTGAGCTTCGGCCGCCTCATGGGCGGGCCGGCGGCCAAGGAGGCGTTCACGGCCTTCATGGA
>JASLFM010000029.1 GCA_030150585.1 Acidovorax sp. | reverse complement strand
CCGGCACTGGTGGACGTGATCTCGCAGGAACTGCAGGACACCGCCGTGCCCGTGAGCCAGTGGATGGGCTGAGCACCACCACACGTTTTTCCGCTTCGATTTACTCAGGAGGTTTGGATGACTTTCGCAAGACGCCAACTGCTATCCGCCGCCGCGCTTGCGGCCCTCGGGCTGCCAGAGCTGGCGCTGGCCGACGAGGCCACGCTCAAGCTCGTGATCACCTTCCCGCCCGGCGGCAGCACCGATATCGCGGCGCGCATCATGCAGCCGCGCCTGGGCGAGCGCGCCGGCAAGCCCGTGATCGTGGAAAACCGCCCCGGCGCCGCCAGCCAGATCGCCACACAGTACGTGGCCAAGTCGGCGCCCGACGGCGGCACCCTGCTCGTGAGCTTCGACACCCACGCCATCAACCCCATCGCCAAGCCCCGCCTGCCCTACGACACCTTCAAGGACTTCGCGGGCGTCACGCTGGCGCTGCGCTTTCCGCTCGTGATCGGCGCCGCCGCCTCGGTGCCGGGCAAGGACCTCAAGGAATTCCTGGCCGCCGCGCGCAAGGCGCCCGCCAAGTACAGCTACGCCTCCACCGGCCTGGGCTCGATGAACCACCTGGTCATGGAGGACATCAAACGCCGCTCCGGCACCTACGTGCTGCACGTGCCCTACGGCGGCGGCGGCCCGGCCGTGCAGGCCGTGGTGGGCGACGTGGCCAGCCTCACGCTGCTGAGCTACGCGGCGCTGCGCGGGCAGATCGCGGCGGGGCGCATCAAGCCCCTGGCCGTCACGGGCGCCAAGCGCCTGCCCGAGCTGCCCGACGTGCCCACCGTGGCCGAGTGCGGCTTTCCGGGCTTCGAGGCCTACTCGTGGATCGGCATCTTCGCACCCGCCGCTACCCCCGCGGCCACGGTGCGCAAGCTCACCGAGGACTTCCAGGCCACGCTGAACAGCGCGGACGTGAAATCCAAGCTCACGCAGGCCGGCTTCGAAGTCATGGCCACCGACGGCCCCACCCTCGACCGCCATGTGCGCGAGGAGTACGAGCGCTGGGGCCGCTTCGTGCGCGAAACCAAGCTCAGCCTGGAGGAGTAAGCGCCCCATGCTGCCGCTGGACCACGTCGTCATCGCCGTCCCCGACCTCGCGAAGGCACGGGCCCGCTACGAAGCCCTGGGCTTTCATGTGCTCGCGGGCGGCGAGCACCCGGGCCGTACCTCGCACAACGCGCTCGTGGTGTTCGCCGACGGCGCCTACCTGGAGCTGATCGCCTGGCGCGGCCCCGCGCCGCAGGAGCGCTGGTGGCGCACGCTTCAGGCCCACGGCGAAGGCCTGGTGGACTTCGCCCTGCTGCCCGCCAACACCGCGCAGGCGCTGGCCGAAGCGCAGGCGCGCGGCCTGCACACCCTGCACGGCCCCGTGGATGGCGGGCGCGTGCGCCCGGACGGTGAACAGCTGCGCTGGAGCACCGCGCGCCACGCCACGCCCGACGTGCCTTTCCTCTGCGGCGACATCACGCCCCGCCGCCTGCGCGTGCCCGACGATGCAGCTGCCCGTACCCATCCCAATGGGGCCACGGGCGTGCCCTCGCTCGCCGTGGCGGTGCACGACCTGCGCCAGAGCCTGGCGCGCTACCGCGCGCTGCTGGGGCCGCAGGCGCACATCGGCACGCCGCAGGCCGACCCGCTCACGGGCCTGGAGACGGCCACCGTAGCCCTGCAGGGCGCCACGCTCACGCTGCAATCCCCCGCCGCGCGGGAGCCCGCGGGCCTGCCGGGGTCTGGGCTGGCGTTACATGCGCGGCTAGCGGCGCGGGGGGAAGGGCCTCTCAGCGTCGACATTGCTTGCGGCGCGGGGCGGGAGCTGTTGCGGCTGACGGGGGACTGATTCTTAGCCTTTACCAGGTGCCTGGATGCGGCCGGCAGGGATGTGCGCCCCAGCCTGCCGCAGGGAGTAAACGCCACTAGGAGGCGTGCCCGGACTCGGCCAGAAAAGCCGCAATAAGCCGCGCCTACAACCTCACGCTGTCGCTCAAGCACTACCGCTTCGACCTCATGGACGGCGGCGGCTGGGCCAGCTACGGCAACTCGCTGCGCCTGGCGCTCGCCACGGCCGTGGCGGGCGCGCTGCTGAGCTTGGTGACGGCCTACCTCATGGCCAAGCCCGCGCGCTTCGTGCGCGCACGGCAGTAGCTCAACGCCATCGCCACCCTGCCCATGGCCGTGCCGGGCCTGGCGCTGGGCCTGGGCTACATCCTGTTCTTCAACGCGGCCTGGAACCCGCTGCACGGCCTGTACGGCAGCATGGCGCTGCTGGCGGCCTGCACGGTGGCGCACTTCTTCTCGGTGGCGCACATCACGCAGCTCGCGGCGCTGCAGCAGCTCGACACCGAGTACGAGCGTGCCGCGCAGGCGCTGGGCATTCCGTTCTGGCGCATGCTCTGGCGCGTGCACCTGCCCGTGTGCCTGCCCACGCTCATGCAGGTGGCGGGCTACTTCTTCGTGAACGCGATGACCACCGTGTCGGCCGTGGTGTTCATCTAC
>JASLFM010000026.1 GCA_030150585.1 Acidovorax sp. | reverse complement strand
CCGACGAGGAGCAGGGCCCGAACCTGGGCGCGGTGGACTACATCGCCAAGCCCTTCCATCCCTCAATCGTGCGCGTGCGCGTGCGCAACCACCTGCAAATCGTGCACCAGCGCCGCCTGCTCGAGCAGCTCGCCGCGCTCGACGGGCTCACCGGCATCCCCAACCGGCGCCGCTTCGACGAGTCCTACGCGCTGGAGTGGCGGCGCTGCCAGCGCGCCGGCCAGCCGCTGTCGCTGGTTGTGGCCGACGTGGACCACTTCAAGGCCTACAACGACACCCTGGGCCACGCCGCCGGCGACCGCGTGCTGCAGGAAGTCGCCGCCGTGCTGCGCCAGTGCGCGCGCCACCCCGGCGACCTGGCCGCGCGCTACGGCGGCGAGGAGTTCGTGCTGCTGCTACCCGAAACCGGCGCGCAGGAAGCACAGATGCTTGCCGAGGAGCTGCGCGCCAAGCTGGAAGCACGCGGGCTGACGCACCCAGCCTCGCCCGTAGGGGCCAGCGTGACCCTGAGCATCGGCGGCGCCAGCACCACGCCCATGCAGGCCGAGGCCGACCCGGCCTTCTTCCCCCTGGCCGACGCGGCCCTGTACCAGGCCAAGGCCAGCGGCCGCAACTGCGTGCGCTGGGCGGCGGCCTAAAATCGCTGGTTCGCCTTCTTCTTCCCAGGCCACCTCCCATGTCCCAACGCAAGCTCTTCGTCACCACCGCGCTGCCCTACGCCAACGGCAATTTCCACATCGGCCACATCATGGAATACATCCAGGCCGACACCTGGGTGCGCTACCAACGGATGCAGGGCCACGCGGTGAACTTCGTCGGCGCCGACGACGCGCACGGCGCGCCGATCATGATCGCCGCCGAGAAGGCCGGCAAGACGCCCCAGCAGTTCGTAGCCGACATCGCTGCGGGCCGCAAGCAGTACCTCGACGGCTTCCACATCGCCTTCGACAACTGGAGCAACACCGACAGCCGGGAAAACCACGAACTGTCGCAACAGATCTACCTGGATCTGAAGAAGGCCGGCTTCATCGAAACCCGCACCATCGAGCAGTTCTTCGACCCCGAGAAGGCCATGTTCCTGCCCGACCGCTTCATCAAGGGCGAATGCCCGCGCTGCCACGCCAAGGACCAGTACGGCGACAACTGCGAGGTGTGCAGCTCGGTCTACGCGCCCACCGACCTCATCAACCCCTACTCCGCGCTGTCGGGCGCCAAGCCGGTGCTCAAGACCTCGGAGCATTTCTTCTTCAAGCTCTCCGACCCGCGCGCCGTGGCATTCCTCACCGAGTGGACGCAGGACGGCCAGCATGTGCAGCCCGAGGTGGCTGCCAAGATCAAGGAATGGTTCGGCGTGCGCACCAACCCCGACGGCACGACCAGCGAAGGCCTGGACGACTGGGACATCTCGCGCGATGCGCCCTACTTCGGCATCGAGATTCCCGACGCGCCGGGCAAGTACTTCTACGTCTGGCTGGACGCGCCCGTGGGCTACCTGGCCTCGCTCAAGAACCTGCTGAACCAGCGCGGCGAGGACTACGACGCCTACATGGCCGACCCGGCCCTGGAGCAGTACCACTTCATCGGCAAGGACATCATCACCTTCCACACGCTGTTCTGGCCCGCCATGCTCAAGTTCAGCGGCCGCAAGACGCCGACCAAGATCTGCGTGCATGGCTTCCTGACCGTGAACAACGGCGAGAAGATGAGCAAGAGCCGCGGCACGGGGCTGGACCCGCTCAAGTACCTGAGCCTGGGCATGAACCCCGAGTGGCTGCGCTACTACCTGGGCGCCAAGCTCAACGGCAAGAACGAAGACATCGACTTCACGGCCGAAGACTTCATGCTGCGCGTCAACTCCGACCTGATCGGCAAGTACGTGAACATCGCCAGCCGCGCCGCGGGCTTCATCGCCAAGCGCTTCGGCGGCAGGCTGGGCACCGTCAGCGAGGACGGACAGGCCCTGCTGGCCGCGCTGCGCGCGCAAAAGGACACCATCGTGGCCGCCTACGAAGCCCGCGACACGGCCCGCGCCGCGCGCGAGATCATGCTGCTGTGCGACCGCGTGAACGCCTATGTGGACGCCAACAAGCCCTGGGAACTGGCCAAGAAGGAAGGCATGGAGGCGCGCCTGCAGGACGTGTGCTCCACCTGCATCGAAGCCTTCCGCATCCTGACCATCTACCTCAAGCCCATCCTGCCCGGCGTGGCCGCCGAAGTGGCGAACTTCCTCATCGTGCCGCCCGAGCGCTTTGCCGACGTGGACCGCCCCCTGGGCCAGGACCACCAGATCGGCGAATACAAGCACCTGATGCAGCGCGTCGACCCCAAGCAGCTCGAAGCCCTGTTCGAGCCGCCGGCGGCGCCCGTGGCCGAAGCCGTCAAGCCCGGCGGCGAGGAAATCGCCGAAACCATCGGCATCGACGACTTCGCCAAGATCGACCTGCGCATCGCCAAGATCGTGGAATGCAAGCCCGTCGAAGGCTCGACCAAGCTGCTGCAGCTGACGCTGGACGTGGGCGAAGGCCGCATGCGCAATGTCTTCAGCGGGATTGCCAGCATGTACAGCCCTGAGCAGTTGCAGGGCAAGCTCACCGTGATGGTGGCCAACCTCGCGCCACGCAAGATGAAGTTCGGCGTCTCCGAAGGCATGGTGCTGGCCGCCAGCCACGCCGACGAGAAGCAGCACCCCGGCATCTATGTGCTGGAGCCCTTCCCCGGCGCCACGCCGGGCATGCGCATCCACTGAGGCTGCCCCTAGAATCAGCGCCACGGATAACTCTGCTTGTGCCGCGTGACGGCTGAGAAGGGCGCACCTGCCGGTGCCGCAGGGCCCCCCCCACGGGCCGCGCAACGCTCAAGCTGTGTTGGCTGTTGACCGTTGATCGGATGCGGAGCATGCGCCCAACCCGGCACATGGCTCCCGCGTCCCCTTACAGGAGCCTCCATGCCGCTGCCCTTCCCCCCGCTGCCCCGCCTTGCGCTCTGGCTGCCGCTGCTGCTCGCCCCGCTGGCGGTCGGCGCGCAGCCGCGCGCGCAGGACGTTTCGGTGCTTGCCGGCACCTGCTTCAACTGCCACGGGCCTGGCGGCCACTCGCCGGGCGGCGGCATCCCCAGCCTGCGCGGGCAGGCGGCCACGCACCTGCTGCAGCGCATGCAGGCCTTCAAGGCCGGGCAGGCCGCCGACGCGACGGTGATGCCGCGGCTGATGAAGGGCTACGACGACGCGCAGCTCCAGGCCTTGGCCCAATGGTTCGCGGCCCCGGAGGGCCAGCGATGACGCTCACCCGCCGCACCCTCGTCGCCAGCGCCCTCGCGCTGCCCGCCCTCGTGCAGTCCCGCGCCGCGTCCGCCCATGTGGTGGTGGTCGGCGGCGGCTTCGGCGGCGCCACGGCCGCACGCTACCTGCGGCTGCGCGCGCCCGGCGTGCGCGTGACGCTCGTCGAACCCGCCGAACGTTTCTACACCTGCCCGTTCTCCAACCTCTACCTCGCGGGCCTGCGCAGCTGGGACAGCATCGGCCACGGCTACGACGGCCTGCGCGCCGCGGGCGTGGAGGTGGTCCATGCCCGCGCCGAGGACGTGGACGCCGCCGCGCGCACGCTGCGCCTGTCCGGCGGGCAGGTGCTGCACTGGGACCGGCTTGTGCTGTCTCCCGGCGTGGACATGCGCTGGGGTGCGCTCGAAGGCTATGACGAGGCCGCGGCCGACAAGGCCCCGCACGCCTGGAAGGCCGGCCCCCAGACCCAGTTGCTGCGCCGCCAGCTCGAAGCCATGCCCGACGGCGGCCGCTTCGTGATGGCGATTCCCGACAACCCGTTCCGCTGCCCGCCCGGCCCCTACGAGCGCGCGGCCATGGTGGCCCACTACCTCAAGCAGCACAAGCCGCGCAGCAAGGTGCTGCTGCTGGATGCCAAGGACAGCTTCTCCAAGCAGGCGCTGTTCCAGCAGGGCTGGAAGGCCCTGTACGGCAACATGATCGAATGGGTGAGGCAGTCGGACGACGGCCAGGTGGCGCGCGTGGATGCCGGCCGGCTGGAGGTCGAGACGGTCTTCGGCACACGCCACAAGGCCGACGTGCTCAACGTCATTCCGCCGCAGAAGGCCGGCCTCATCGCCGAGCGCGCGGGCGTGACGGACGCGAGCGGCTGGGTGCCCGTGAAGGCCGAGAGCTTCGAGTCGC
>JASLFM010000555.1 GCA_030150585.1 Acidovorax sp. | reverse complement strand
TCGCCCCGCCAGCAGGGCGTGCTGCGCAATGCCCACCTGGGCTTCATCTACCAGTTCCACCACCTGCTGCCCGAGTTCAGCGCACAGGACAACGTGGCCATGCCGCTGCGCATCCGCCGCCTGCCCCAGGGCGAGTGCCTGCGGCAGGCGCAGCAGATGCTCGCGGCCGTGGGCCTGGAGGGGCGCGTGCACCACCGCCCCGCCGAACTCTCGGGCGGCGAACGCCAGCGCGTGGCCATTGCGCGCGCGCTGGTCACGCGGCCGGCCTGCGTGCTGGCCGACGAGCCCACAGGCAACCTGGACCGCAGCACGGCCGACACCGTGTTCCAGCTCATGCTGCAACTGGCGCGCGAGCAGGGAACGGCCTTCGTGATGGTGACGCACGACGAATCGCTCGCCGCGCGCTGCGACCGCGCGCTGCGCCTCTCCGCCGGGGTGCTGGGACACGCCCCAGGGTAGATCGGCAGGAGCGCATGGCGGGCTGGATCGATACCCATTGCCACCTGGACGCCCCCGAGTTCGCGCCCGACGTGGATGCCGTGCGTGCCGCCGCGGCGCAGGCCGGCGTGGCCCATTGCGTGCTGCCCGCCGTGGAGCGCGCGAACTGGGATGCGGTGCGCCAGCTGGCCCACCGGCATGGCGACGGCTACGCGCTCGGCATCCACCCGCTCTACACCCCGCGCGCCCAGGACGAAGACCTGGAGCATCTGGCCGATGCATTGCAACGCCACCACGCCGACCCGCGCCTCGTGGCCGTGGGCGAGATCGGGCTCGACTACTTCGTCCCCGGGCTCGACGCGGAGCGGCAGCAGCGCTTTTACGTGGAGCAGTTGCGCCTGGCGCGCCGCTTCGATCTGCCCGTGATCCTGCACGTACGCCGCTCGGCCGACCGGCTGCTCAAGGGCTTGCGCGCCCTGCCCGTGCGCGGCGGTATCGCGCATGCGTTCAACGGCAGCCTGCAGCAGGCGCAGGCCTTTGTGGCCCTGGGCTTCAAGCTGGGTTTTGGCGGTGCAGTCACCTACGAGCGCGCGCTGCAGTTGCGCCGCCTCGCGGCCGAGCTGCCCGCCGGAGCCATCGTGATGGAGACCGACGCGCCCGACATTCCCCCTCACTGGCTCTACACCCCCGCTGCGGACCGCGCCGCGGGCCAGCCCCAGGGGCGCAACAGCCCGGCCGAGCTGCCGCGCATCGCGGCCGTGGTAGCGGGGCTGCGCGGGGTGGCGGCGCTGGAGTGGGCCGCCGTCACCACGGCCAATGCGCACGCGGCGCTGCCGGGGCTGGATCGGCTCGAAGGACCTTGAGCAGGTTCTAATACGGGACATGGAGATCGTTTCAGAGCGTCTTGCAGGCCTCGCCCCCGTCGTGGACGAGGGCACTGTCGTGCTCGTGCTGGGCAGCTTCCCGGGCGTGGCATCGCTGCGCGCGGCGCAGTACTACGCGCATCCGCAGAACCATTTCTGGCCGGTGCTGCAGGCGCTGTGGCCGCAGTACCCGCTGCCTCCGCGCGAGCAATACGCCGCGCGCTGCGCCTGGCTGCTGGCGCGCGGCCTGGGCCTGTGGGACGTGTACGGTGCCTGCGAGCGCGAAGGCAGCCTGGATGCCGACATCCGCAATGCGCAGGTCAACGATTTCGCGGGACTGCGTGCGCGCTGCCCGCGGCTTGCGGCCGTCGCCCACAATGGCGGGGAGAGCTTCCGGCATGCCAAGGCGGTGCGCGCGGTGCTGGGCGATGGCGTGCAGTCGCTGCGCCTGCCCTCGACAAGCCCTGCCAACGCCTCCTGGAGCTTCGAGCGCAAACGCAATGCCTGGGCCGAGGCCCTGGCCCCTTTTGGATTGGTGTGAAGATTGGCCCGCAAGAAAACCGCTATTGAACTGCCCGAGGTCAGCGTCTCCGACGACGGCGAGGTGCGCCACCTGCACCTGGGCACGCCCTGGATCCAGGGCTCGATGCGCGTGGCCGAGCCCTTCGAGATCGAGCTGGAGTACGTGCAGCGCATGATGGCCTGGCTGCTGTTCGTGGAGCCCTCCAGCGTGGCCAAGCGCCATGCCATGCAGCTGGGCCTGGGCGCGGGCGCCATCACCAAGTTCTGCCACAAGAAGCTGCGCATGTGCTGCACCGCCGTCGAGCTGAACCCGCAGGTGCTGGCCGTGTGCCGGGCCTGGTTCAAGCTGCCGCCCGACGGCCCTAAGCTGCGTGTGGTGCTGGCCGATGCGGCCGAGGAAATCCGCAAGCCCGAGTGGCGTGGCACGGTGGATGCGCTGCAGGTGGACCTGTACGACCACCAGGCCGCGGCGCCCGTGCTCGACAGCGCTGATTTCTACGCCGATTGCCGGGCCCTGCTGACCGAGGACGGGAGCATGACGGTGAACCTGTTCGGCCGATCGTCCAGCTACGAGCGCAGCCTGGACCGCATGGCCGAGGCGTTCGGCGAGGAGGCGCTCTGGGCCTTCAAGCCCACGCGCGAGGGCAACACCGTGGTGCTCGCGCAGCGCACGCCCACGGCCGTGAAGCGCGCCGACCTGGCCGCGCGCGCCGAAGCCGTGCAGGCGCGCTGGGATCTGCCTGCCGCCAAATGGCCCCGGGTGTTCAAACCCATCTGAGACGAAAGCCGGTATGAGCAATGCAGCACCGCACCAGCCCGCCCACCGCCACCATGGCCCGCTGGATTGGCGCCGCGTGGTGGACTGGCTCCAGGCGGATGGCGTGATCGCGCCCGAGGAGGCGCAGCGCACCATCGCCCGCTGTTCGCAGGCCGAGAGCAGCCAGCACCCGCTGGTGCGGCTGGCCAACGTGGCCATGGCGCGCGCGGCGGACGGGCGGGCGCTGGACCTGGAGGCGCTCACCGAGTACCTTGCCCAGCGCAGCGGCTTGGCCTATCTGCGCATCGACCCGCTGAAGGTGGACGTGGGCCGTGTGGCCGACACCATGAGCGCGAGCTATGCCGAGCGCCACAAGGTGCTGCCCGTGCAGGTGGGGCCCAAGGAGGTGGTGATCGCCACGGCCGAGCCCTTCGTGGACGACTGGGTGGCCGAGGTGGAGCGCCAGGCCCGGCGCACCGTGCGGCGCGTGGTGGCCAACCCGCAGGACATCCAGCGCTACACGGCCGAGTTCTTCGCGCTCGCCAAATCGGTGCGCGCGGCGCAGAAGGCCGGCGGCAGCGCCGGCGCGAGCAGCTTCGAGCAGCTCGTGGAGCTGGGCAAGAGCAACAAGCAGCTCGATGCCAATGACCAGGGCGTGATCCGCGTGGTCGACTGGCTCTGGCAGTACGCCTTCGATCAGCGCGCGAGCGACATCCACCTGGAGCCGCGCCGCGAGCAGGGGGTGATCCGCTTTCGCATCGACGGCGTGCTGCACCCCGTCTACCAGATGCCCATGGGCGTGCTCAACGCCATGGTGGCGCGCGTGAAGCTGCTCGGCCGCATGGACGTGGTGGAGAAGCGCCGCCCGCAGGACGGCCGCATCAAGACGCGCAACCCGCGCGGCGACGAGGTGGAAATGCGCCTGTCCACGCTGCCCACGGCCTTCGGCGAGAAGATGGTGATGCGCATCTTCGACCCCGACAACGCCGTGAAGGACCTGGACGCGCTGGGCTTCTCGCAGCACGACGCGCAGCGCTGGGAAGGGCTGGTGCGGCGCCCGCATGGCATCGTCCTCGTGACGGGACCCACGGGCTCGGGCAAGACCACCACGCTGTACTCCACGCTCAAGCGCATCGCCACCGAGGAGGTGAACGTGAGCACGGTGGAGGACCCGATCGAAATGATCGAGCCCAGCTTCAACCAGACCCAGGTGCAGCCGCAGCTCGACTTCGGCTTCACGGAGGGCCTGCGCGCGCTCATGCGCCAGGACCCGGACATCATCATGGTGGGCGAAATCCGCGACCTGCCCACGGCCGAGATGGCGGTGCAGTCCGCGCTCACGGGCCACCTCGTGTTCTCCACACTGCACACGAACGACGCGCCCAGCGCCGTGAGCCGGCTCATGGAGCTGGGCGTGCCCAACTACCTCATCAATGCCACTCTGCTGGGCGTGCTGGCGCAGCGCCTGGTGCGCACGCTGTGCCCGCAGTGCCGGCAGCCCGACGAGAGCGCGCGCTCCGAGGTCCTTGCGGAGGCCGTGCGGCCCTGGAAGATCAACGGTGGCTACCAGCCCTACAAGCCCGTGGGCTGCGTGGATTGCCGCATGACGGGCTTTCGCGGGCGCATGGGGCTGTACGAGCTGCTCACGGTGAGCGAGGCGCTCAAGGACAGGATCACCCAGAGCCCCTCCATCGACGCGCTGCGCCGCCAGGCCGTGCAGGACGGCATGCGCCCGCTGCGTCTGGCCGGCGCGCTGCGCGTGGCCGAGGGCGTGACCACGCTCGACGAAGTCATTGCGGCCACACCGCCGATCGAGTAGGGCCTGTGAACCCTATGGAAGGCGACCCCTTCCATAGGGTTCACAGGCCCTGGCGGGCTGCCCGGGCTTTGTATCCGGGTGTGTAGGTGGAATCCACATCGATTCGGGAGGGCAAAGCGCTCACAATCGGCCGGTCGAGATTTCCGCCAAGGAGACATTTTTGTGAAAATCAAGAGCCAGAAGGACTTTTTCTCCGGCCTCATGTTCATGGGGGTCGGAGTCGCGTTCGCCTGGGGCGCGACCAACTACAATATTGGCAACGGCGCCCGCATGGGCCCCGGCTACTTTCCCATGCTGCTGGGCATCCTGCTCGCGCTGATCGGCGCCGCCGTGACCTTCAAGGCCACCGTGGTCGAGACCGAGGGCGGCGACAAGATCGGCAAGTGGGCCTGGAAGCCGCTGGCCTACATCCTGGGTGCGAACTTCGCGTTCGGCATCCTGCTCGCTGGCCTGCCCAGCGTGGGTATTCCGGCCATGGGCATGATCGTGGCGATCTACGCGCTCACCTTCATTTCCAGCTTGGCCGGCGACACTTTCAAGGTCAAGGAAGTGTTCATACTGGCCACCGTGCTCGCGGTGGGCAGCTACGTGGCTTTCGTGTGGGCGCTGAAGCTGCAGTTCCCCGTGTGGCCGAGCTTCATTTCGGGTTAAGCGGGGCTTTTCGACCATGGATTTGATCAACAACCTGGCGACCGGCTTCGGCGTCGCCTTCACGTTCCAGAACCTCATCTACTGCTTCATCGGCTGCCTGCTGGGCACGCTGATCGGCGTGCTGCCCGGCATCGGCCCGGTGGCCACCATCGCCATGCTGCTGCCGGCCACCTATGCGCTGCCCCCCGTGGCCGCGCTGATCATGCTGGCTGGCATCTACTACGGTGCGCAGTACGGTGGCTCCACCACCGCCATTCTCGTGAACCTGCCGGGCGAATCGTCCTCGGTGGTCACGGTGATTGACGGCTACCAGATGGCGCGCAACGGCCGTGCGGGCCCCGCGCTCGCGGCTGCCGGCCTGGGCTCGTTCTTCGCGGGCTGCGTGGGCACGCTGATCCTGGCAGCCTTCGCGCCGCCGCTGACCGAGGTGGCCTTCAAGTTCGGCCCCGCCGAGTACTTCTCGCTGATGGTGCTGGGCCTGATCGGCGCCGTGGTGCTGGCTTCGGGCTCGCTGCTCAAGGCCGTGGGCATGATCGTTCTGGGCCTGCTGATGGGCCTCGTGGGCACCGACGTGAACTCGGGCGTCGCGCGCTACAGCTTCGACATTCCCGAATTGACCGACGGTATCGGCTTCGTGACCATCGCCATGGGTGTGTTCGACTACGGTGAAATCATCGCCAACCTGTCGCGCCCCGAGGAAGACCGCGAAGTGTTCACGGCCAAGGTGCAGGGCCTGTTCCCCACCAAGGAAGACTTCAAGCGCATGTTCCCCGCTGTGCTGCGCGGCACGGCCCTCGGCTCGGCCCTGGGCATCCTGCCTGGCGGCGGCGCATTGCTGGCGGCCTTTGCGGCCTACACGGTGGAGAAGAAGACCAAGCTGCATCCCGGCGAAGTGCCTTTCGGCAAGGGCAACATCCGCGGCGTGGCATCGCCCGAGTCGGCCAACAACGCCGGTTCGCAGACCTCGTTCATTCCGCTGCTGACCCTGGGCATTCCCCCCAACGCCGTGATGGCGCTGATGGTGGGTGCCATGACCATCCACAACATCCAGCCCGGCCCGCAGGTGATGACCAGCAACCCCGAGCTGTTCTGGGGCCTGATCGCCTCGATGTGGATCGGCAACGCCATGCTCGTGATCCTGAACCTGCCCATGATCGGCATCTGGATCAAGCTGCTCACCGTGCCCTACCGCTGGCTGTTCCCGTCCATCGTGCTGTTCTGCGCGATCGGCGTGTACTCGACCAACAACAACACGTTCGACGTGTGGATGGTGGGCGCCTTCGGCCTGATCGGCTACATGTTCCACAAGCTCGGCACCGAACCGGCGCCGCTGCTCCTGGGCTTCATCCTGGGCCCGATGATGGAAGAGAACCTGCGCCGCGCACTGCTGCTCTCGCGTGGCGACTGGAGCGTGTTCGTCACGCGTCCGATCTCCGCTGGCCTGTTGATCGCTGCGGCCCTGCTGCTGGTGATCGTGCTGCTGCCTGCAGTGAAGAACAAGCGCGAAGAGGCCTTCGTCGAAGACTGACGGCTTCGCATCCCCCCAAAAAACGGCGCCTGCGGGCGCCGTTTTCTTTTCTGCGATAGTGTGGCCGCGCAACGCTCAACGCATAACGCCACCATGCATCCACCCTTTCTCCCCGCGCAGCATCCGCAACGCGCGCAACTGCACAACGAGATCCATGCCCGCCCGCCGGAGTCCCGTACGGCGCCGGCGGCCATCACGCACATCGCCATGCTGGCCGATGCGGCAGGCCGGGAGGCCAGCCGCGCCCACCTGGGGGCGTTGCTGCGCGACCACCACCTGCCGCTGCCAGACGCGCACACCACGCACCTGCGCATGGACGTGGGGCCGTTTCGCCTGCGCTGGGAGCTGCACACCGAGTTCGTGAGCTGGACCTTCACGGCGCCGCTGGCGGTCGAGGGCTTCGGCGAGCGTGAACCGTCCGGGGCGGCCGAAGCCGTGCCACGCGAATGGCTGTCCCGCTTGCCCGGGGAGTGCCTGTGCAGCCTGCACCTGTGGGTACTGCCCACGCAGAGCTTCGGCGCGGCCCCGCTCGTCCCCCAGGTGTTGAACGAGGACACGCTCGTGGCCTCCACCGTGGCCGATGGGCACGGTGAGGTGTACACCGATTTCGCGATCCACGCCGACGGCTGCTCGCGCATGGTGCTGCTCGCGGGCGGCATGACGCCAAGGCGCCTGGGGCGCCTCGTGCAGCGCCTGCTCGAAATCGAAACCTACCGCATGGCCGCTCTGCTGGGCCTGCCCGCCGCGCGAGAGGCCGCGTCCGTGCTGGCCTCTGCCGAGCGCGACTTGGCAGCGTTGGCCGAGTCGATTCGCTCGGCCAACCGCGATGCCGAGCCCGCGCTGCTGGACCGCCTCACGCGGCTGGCGGGCCAAGTGGAGAGCCAGTACGCGGCCACGCATTCGCGCTTTTCGGCCAGCAGCGCGTACTTCGAGCTCGTGGACCGGCGTATCCGTGACGTTGCGGAATCACGCCTGGCGGGCATGCAGACCATCGGCGAGTTCATGGACCGGCGCCTCACGCCCGCGCGCAGCACCTGCGAGTGGGTGGCGCGGCGGCAGGACGCGCTGTCGCAGCGCGTCTCGCGCATGAGCAACCTGGTGCGCACGCGGGCGGAGATCGAGCAGCAGCAGAGCAGCCAGGCCCTGCTGACCACCATGAACCGCCGGCAGGACCTGCAGCTGCAGCTGCAGTCCACGGTGGAGGGCCTGTCGGTGGCGGCCATCACCTACTACATTGTCGGCCTGGTCGGTTACCTGGCCAAGGGGGTGCAGAAGGGAGGCCTG
>JASLFM010000552.1 GCA_030150585.1 Acidovorax sp. | reverse complement strand
CAGCGGCCACGTCATGCCCACCTTGTACAGGCGCAGGCCCAGTTGCGCCGCCGCCTCTTCGGAGAGGCCGAGCTCGTCCAGGGCCTGCAGTACGTCCAGGTAGCTCTTGCCATGGGTGATGATGCCCAGCTTCGGCGCCGCCGCATCGAGCACCACGCGGTCGATGGCATTGGCCCGCGCAAAGGCCTTCACGGCCACCAGCTTGTGGCGGTGCAGGCGGGCCTCCTGCGCGTGCGGGGTGTCGGGCTGACGCAGGTTCAGGCCGTCGGGCGGCATCTGCACACCCTCGGGCAGCCGGACCTGCACCCGGTCGATGTCGACGTCGATGGACGCCGTCGCCTCCACGGTGTCCTTCACGCACTTCATGCCCACCCAGCAGCCGCTGTAGCGCGACAGCGCCCAGCCCATCACGCCGTAGTCGAGGATCTCCTGCACGCCCGAAGGGCTCAGCACGGGGATCATGGCATCCACCATGGCGAACTCGCTCTGGTGGCAGGTCGTGGAAGATTCGCAGGTGTGGTCGTCGCCCATGAGCACGAGCACGCCACCGTGCCTGGAAGAGCCCGCGAGGTTGCCATGGCGGAACGCATCGCCCGTGCGGTCCACCCCCGGCCCCTTGCCATACCAGATGGCGAACACGCCGTCGTACCTCCCCTCGCCCCCCGCCTCGGCCTGCTGCGAGCCCCACACCGCGGTGGCGGCCAGATCCTCGTTCACACCGGGAACGAACACCACGTTGTGCGGCGCAAGGTGCTTTTGGGCCCTGCCCAGCTGCTCGTCCAGCTGCCCCAGCGGCGAGCCCCGGTAGCCCGAGATGTAGCCCGCGGTGTTCAGCCCGGCCTGCTGGTCGCGCCGGTGCTGCGTCATCGGCAGGCGCACCAGCGCCTGCGTGCCCGTGATGAAGATCCGCCCCTTGGCCAGGGTGTACTTGTCGTCCAGGCTGACCGCCTTGAGGCCCTCCTTCTCCTGCACCGCCCCGGCGGGGCCGGTGCGCACTGAATCCGTGTGTGGGTCTGCCATGTTCTCTCCGGGGAAATAGGGGTCTGAATGGTTCGCAAAAAATGTGTCGACACTTATGCAACAACATATTTATGTTGTCATGACTGCGGCAATGCAGAAACTAGGGTAACCACTATCCCGCGCAGGCAGATCAGGAACTATAAAACTGACCACACAAGTGTCGACAGTTATGCAGATGCCTTGTGCACCAGTGTTTCAGTTTCTTTTCGCAGAAGGAGTAAGAGAGCCATGAACATCCAGCGCATCCAGCCCAACGCCCGCATGAGCGCCGCCGTGGTCTGCAATGGTTTCGTGTTCGTTTCGGGCCAGGTGGCCGACGACACCAGCGCCAACGTCGCGGGCCAGACCCAGCAGATCCTGGCCAAGATCGACCGCCTGCTGGCGGAAGCCGGGAGCGGCAAGGAGCGCATCCTCAGCGCCAACATCTGGATCGCCGAGGCATCGACCTTCAACGAGATGAACAGCGTGTGGGACGCCTGGGTGCCCGCGGGCCACACGCCGGCCCGCGCCTGCGTGGAGTCCAAGCTCGCCTTTCCCCAGTACACGGTCGAAATCGGTGTGATCGCCGCACTCTGAGGAGGACGCGCATGAAGACCGTCATTCTGGGAGGTGGCATCGTCGGCGTGACGACCGCCTACTACCTCGCCCGGGAAGGGCACGAGGTGGTGGTGGTGGACCGGCAGCCCGAGGTCGCCAGGGAAACCAGCTTCGCGAATGCCGGCCTGGTGGCGCCCGGCCATGCCTACACCTGGGCCTCGCCGCGCGCGCCCAAGATCCTGCTCAAGTCCCTTTTCCTCAAAGGCCAGGCCCTGCGGCTCAAGCTGCGCTTCGACCCCCGCATGTGGGCCTGGGGCCTGCAGTTCCTGGGCGAATGCACGGCACAGCGCTCGCGGGAGAACACGGCGCGCAAGCTGCGCCTGTGCCGCTACTCGCAGGATCTGCTGCAGCAGCTGACCGCGGACGAGCAGCTGAAGTACGACCTCATCGCCGGCGGTGCCCTGTACGTCTACCGCGACCCGGCCGCCTTCGAGCGCGGCATCGCCGCCACGAGCGTGCTGTCCGACGGCGGCCTGACGCTGCAGACGCTCACGCCCGACGAAGTGGTGCGGCGCGAGCCCGCCCTGGCCTCGGCCCGCTCCAGCCTGGCCGGCGCCATCTTCTGCCCTTCGGACGAAAGCGGCGACGCGCACCTGTTCTCGCGCCAGCTTGCCCAGCGCTGCGAAGCGCTGGGCGTCCAGTTCGTGATGGACCGCACGATCACCGGCTGGGACCATGGCGCGGACCGCGTCACCGCCATCCGCACCGACAAGGGCCCCATCGCAGGCGACAAGTTCGTGCTGGCCCTGGGCAGCTATTCGCCGCTGCTCGCATCCAAGCTGGGCTACCGCCTGCCGGTGTATCCCGTCAAGGGCTACTCCGTCACGCTGCCCATCCGCGGCGGGGACGAGCCGCCCACGCTCGGCGGCGTCGATGAACACCACCTGGTGGCCTGGGCGCGGTTCGGCAACCGCCTGCGCTTCACGGCCACGGCCGAATTCGCGGGCTACGACACCGACCACCAGCCGCGCGACTTCGAGGACATGCTGGGCGTGGCGCGCGAGCTGTTCCCGCGCGGCGCCGACTACAACGCGCCGTCCTACTGGTCCTGCCTGCGCCCGATGACGCCCGCAGGCGCCCCGATCCTGGGCGCAACGCGCCACCGCAACCTCTTCCTCAACACGGGGCACGGCCACATGGGCTGGACGATGGCCTGCGGCACCGCCCGCATCGTGGCCGACATCCTGTGCGACCGCCGCCCCCAACACAGCCTGGAGGGCCTGACCCTGTGAACGCCGTAACCACCCCTGGCCGCACCTACCGCAAACACCCTTTCACGCTGGGCAGCGGCCCCGCCTCCCGCGCCGCCATCGGCCTGGTGGTGCTCGCCACCGACCACACCATCGAGCATGAGTGGCATCGCATCCTGCAGCTCGAAGGGGTCGCGCTCTACGAAGCGCGGCTGTACAACTCGCCGGACATCCGCCCCGAGACCCTCGCGGCCATGGAAAGCGATATCGCCCCCACGGTGTCGCTGATCCTTCCCGGCCAGCGCATGGACGTCGTGGCCTTCGGCTGCACCTCGGGCGCGATGGTGATCGGCGAGGACAAGGTGTTCGAGCGCATCCGCGAGAGCCGGCCCGGCGTGGCCTGCACCAGCCCTATCACGGCCGCCCGGGTGGCGCTGGAGGCCCTGGGCGCCCGCCGGGTCGCGCTCCTCACCCCCTATGTGAAGTCGGTGAGCGACTGGATGGCAGGCTACATCGCCGAACGCGGCT
>JASLFM010000546.1 GCA_030150585.1 Acidovorax sp. | reverse complement strand
GCCGCGCGCTTGCCGGGCTGCAGCAGCACCACGAGCGCGCCCGCACCGCCTTCGGCCGGCCGCGCCTGCACGAAGGCGAGCACCTCCTTCTTCTGCACGAGCCAGGATTGCACGCGGCCCTTGAGCACGGGCTCCTTGCCGGGCGAACCCAGCCCCTTGCCGTGCACCACGCGCACGCAGCGCAGCCCGGTGCGGTGCGCAAGGCGGATGAACTCGCCCAGCGCCTCGCGCGCCTCGTCGCGGCGCAGGCCGTGCAGGTCGAGCTGGCGCTGGATGCTCCAGTGCCCGGCGCGCAGGCGGCGCGTCACCTCCAGGCCGATGCCGGGGCGGCGAAAGCTCAGCTGGTCGTCCACGTCAAGCAGGGTGCTCACGTCGAACTCGTCGCTCATCGATTCGCGCAGCACGCGCTCCTCGTCGCGCTCGCGCTGCAGCGGCAGGGGTTCGGGCGGCACGGGGGCATGCCAGCGCCGCTCCTGTGCGCCCTTCAGGGCTTGCACGGGTCCCACGGCGTCGCGGAACAGCGTGAGCTCGGCGCGGGCGCGGCGCTCCTGCTCGCGCCTTGCCTGGGCGCGTTGTGCCTCCTGCGCTGCGGCCTCGGCCAGGGCACGGCGCAGGGGCTGGAGGTCCTGCAGAGAATGGGCCTTCATGGCGCCGCCGTACAGTGCGGCGGCCGCGCGGCGCCGGGCTCCAGGTAGGCTGCGGCGATGAACTGCGTGGCCTGCGCAGGGTTGAAGTTGTCGTCGCTCACGAAGACGAGCACGCGCGTGCCGATGCCCTCCAGCGGCGGCCCCCAGGTCATGCCTTCGAGGTTGTCCACGGCGGCCAAGGTGCCCAGGTCCGCCACCAGCGTCTTGGGTACAGACTGGTGGTTGCCAGGCGCCAGCCGGTCGAGTCGCAGCGTATCGCTGCCCGTGCGGGTGTCAATGCGGTACAGCCGCGCCGTCACGCCGGCGCCGGCGCTGTAGGCACGCTCGAGCACGAGGAGGTGGTGCGGCCCGTCGGCCAGCACCTCGCTCACGCCGTTCATCTCGGGACCCACGGGCACGCGGCGGGCCTGGGGCACGGCGTCGGGCTGGTAGGCGATCTGGCGCAGCGCGCGGCCGCTGTCCACGTCGACGGCGGTGAAGCGCACGGGGCCGCCCTGCGCGGCGGGCGTGGGTAGGGGGCCGTCCTGCTTCCAGGGCTCTTCCATGGCCAGCCAGGCGGTGCGGCCGTCGGGCGTGAGGGCCAGGCCTTCGAGCGTGCCGTTGTTGCGCGGGCCATGGTCATCGCCCTGGCGCGTGGGTGCGAAGCCGGGGGGCAGGGCGATGTTGCGCACGCTGGCGCCGTCGGCCCGGCTCTCGCGCAGCTGCGGGCCGAAGCCGCGCGCGAAGTCGCCTTCGCTGGTCCACAGGAACGTGGAGCCGCCGGGGCGCCAGCGCACGGCCTCGGGGTCGGGTACGTCCACACCGGGCTGGGGGCGGCGCGCGGAGGGGAAGGGCTGGCCGTTCTCGTGGAGCAGGGTGATGACGCCCTTGAACTCGGGCGTGGCCAGGGCGCCGGCCGTGTAGTGCAGGCGCGCGGTGTAGGCGCGCGCATTTTGGTGGCGGGAGCGGTCGTCGCTGATGAGCAGATAGCGGCCGTGCACGCTGTCGTAGTCGATGCCCGAGAGGCCGCCCACCGTGGTGCCCGCGTATTCGGTGCCGAAGGGCACGGTGGCCGTGCCGATCAGGCACAGCTGGTGCGCATCCTGCGGGGCCGTGGGCGCGGCGGGGGGCAGCGGCGCGCAGGCGGCCAGCAGCCAGGCCGCTGCCAGGAGGCCCGTGGCGGCGCGGTTCACAGCAGCCCCTCCTCGGCCATGGAGAGCGCGGCGCCCGGCGCGACGATCACGTGGTCGAGCACGCGCACATCGATGAGGCCCAGCGTGGCCTTGAGCGTCTGCGTGAGCGCTTCGTCCGCGCGGCTGGGCTGCACGCTGCCGCTGGGGTGGTTGTGCGCAAGCACCACGGCCGCCGCGTGGTGGTGCAGGGCGCGCAGCACCACTTCACGCGGGTAGACCGAGGTTTGCGTGAGCGTGCCGCGGAACAGCTCCTCCATCGCGATGAGCCGGTTGCCGCTGTCGAGGAACAGCACGGCGAACACCTCATGGCGCTTGGCCGCGAGATGCAATTGCAGGTATTGCTTGACGGCCTCGGGCGAGCCGAAGACCTCGCGCTCGCGCAGCTGCTGGGAGAGTGCCCGGCGCGCGAGTTCGAGCACGGCCAGCAGTTCGGCGCGCTTGGCGGTGCCGCCCAGGCCCTTGAACTGCTTGAGGTCGTCCGCCTGCGTGTGCAGCAGCCCAGCAATGCCACCGAAGTGCGTCAGCAGCTCCTGCGACATGTGCAGCACGCTGCGGCCGGCGGTGCCCGTGCGCAGCAGCAGGGCGAGCAGTTCGGCATCGGACAGCGCGGCAGGGCCGCGCGCGAGCAGCTTCTCGCGCGGCTGGGCGTCCAGGGGCAGGTCTTTGAGGGCCATGGCGGGCAGGGCCTCCGCAATGGAGGGTGTGGGGGAATACCCGGTTTTCTACAATCGCGGCAGTTTATCGGGACTTCCATGACCTCCAGCGCCACTCCCTCTACCGCAGCTGCCATCGTGCAGCCCGGCTCGTTCCTGACCCTGCACTACCGCCTGGCCGGCCCGGCGGGGGACGTGATCAACACCTTCAACGACAAGCCCGCCACGCTCTCGCTGGGCACGGGCGAGCTTTCGCCCGCAGTGGAGCAA
>JASLFM010000527.1 GCA_030150585.1 Acidovorax sp. | reverse complement strand
CCGCCCCGGCACCATCGGCGTGGGCTACAACACCATCCGCTTCGACGACGAGATCACGCGCTTCATGTTCTGGCGCAACCTCATCGACCCCTATGCGCGCGAATGGCAGAACCAGTGCGGGCGCTGGGACCTGCTCGACGTAGTGCGCATGGCCTACGCGCTGCGGCCCGATGGCATTAACTGGCCCAAGAAGGAAGACGGCGCGCCCAGCTTCAGGCTGGAACACCTGTCCCAAGCCAACGGCTTGGTGCACGAAGCGGCGCACGACGCGCTGTCCGACGTGCGCGCGACCATCGCGCTCGCGCGCCTGATCCGCGACCGCAATCCCAAGCTGTTCGACTTCGCTTTTTCGCTGCACAAGAAAGACCGCGTGGCCGCCGAGCTGCGCCTGCCTGCCACGGCGATCACGGCGCGGCCGTTTCTGCACGTCTCGGGCATGTTTCCCGCCGAACGCGGCTGCCTAGCCGTGATGTGGCCGCTGGCCAGCCACCCCACGAACAAGAACGAGCTGCTGGCTTGGGACCTGGCCCACGATCCGGCCGAGCTTGCCACGCTGAATGCCGACGAAATCCGTATGCGCTTGTTCACGCGCACGGCCGACCTGCCCGAGGGGGTTGCACGGCTGCCCGTCAAGACGGTGCACCTCAACAAGTCGCCCATGGTGGTGGGCAATGTCAACACGCTCACACCGGCCCTCGCGCAGCGCTGGGGCATCGACCTGGCGCAGGCCGCCCGGCATGCCGAGGCGGCGCGCGCGCTGCCCGACATGAGCGCGATCTGGCCTGCCGTCTTTGCCCGCCCCGCCGAGCCTGCGCCCGATGTGGAGCAGGACCTGTACGGCGGCTTCGTGGGCAACGCAGACCGCCGCAAGCTGGGCGACCTGCGCCAGATGGGCGGCGAGCAGCTCGCCCGCGCGCGCACGGGCTTCGACGATCCGCGCCTCGAAGAGCTTTTCTGGCGCTACCGCGCGCGCAACTTTCCCGACACGCTGTCGGATGAAGAGCAAGAGCGCTGGCTGGCCCATCGCCGGGCCTGCCTGCTCGAAGGCGAGGGTGGCGCGCTCACGGTGCAGGCGCTGTTCGACCGCATTGACCCGCTGATGGAGCAGGCCGACGAGCGAGGGGACGAGCGCGCGCAGGAGATCCTCGGCGCGCTGTACGACTACGCCGAGTCCATCGCACCCGAGGCCTGAGCCGTATAGTCGAGGGTATGACCGATTTTTCCCCGGTGGCCGGCACCGAGGCTTCCCCCCCGCCGCCTGATGGGCCGCACTATCTGCGGGCCGTGACCTCCATGGCCGAGCACTGCCAGGTGGTGGCGCAGAGTGCGATCTATACCGACAACGGCGTCAAGCTCGTGGACCAGGGCGCCCGCATCGACGCCCGCCTGTACGACCGCTTGCTGCAGCACACGCTGCGCGGCCCGATCGACGGTCACCTCTGCGTGGAAAACGCCGTGGACGCGGCCGCCATCGAGGCCCTGGCCCGTGCGCAGTGCGAGGACGATCCTCTGCCCCGGCGGCTGGCGCAGGCGCTCGGGGGCGCGCAGCGCATGCTGGCGCCGCTGCGCTCCCTGCCTCTGCCGCCGCCCCTGGCTTTCAAGCTCACCGTGATGCGCGAGCAGTACCCCGACCTGCTGGCCCACAGCGTGCGTGTGATGCTCGTGGCGCTGTACCTGGGCGTGCGCAGCGGCTGGAGCGAGCGCGAGTGCGTGCCGCTGGCCGCGGCGGCGCTGCTGCACGATATCGGCGTGCTGCACATGGACCCGGTCTGGCGCGATCCGGAGCGCAAGATCCAGGGCGCGGGTCGCAAGCACCTTGTCGCCCATCCGGTCACGGCCATGCTTATCGTGCGCGCGCAGCAGGCCTATCCCCGCTCGGTGAGCGAGGCGGTGTTCGAGCACCACGAGCGCATGGACGGCACGGGCTATCCGCGCGGCCTGGCGGGCGAGCAGATCTCGCCGATGGGCCAAATCCTGCTGATGGCCGAGGTGGTGCCTGCATTCTTCGAGAAATACACGGACCGGCCCGCTCAGCGCCTGTCGCTGATGCTGCGGCTGAACCACCGCAAGTTCCCGGCGGCCCTGGTGGCGTTGATGCTGCCCTTGCTGGCGGACGAGACCGTGCACGGTGCCGATCCGCAGCCCTTGCAGCATGATATCGAGCGGCATATCCAGGTGCTGTCGGACGCCTTCCAGCGCTGGGCGGACCTGCGCGCCCAACTGCCTGCAGGGTGGGCGGCGCTGCCCGCAGGTCGGGCCTGCGCCTTCGTGGACCTGCGCATGGCGGCACTGCAGAAGGCGCTGGTGGAGGCGGGTTCGCACCCGCGCCAGCAGGCTGACATCCTGGAGCACCTGCAGGGCGATGCCCACAGCCTGGCGGAACTGGCCTTCGTGGGGCGTGAGGCCCTGTGGCAACTGCAGTCCATCGTCAATGAGAGCCTGCGCCGTTGGCCCCAGGTCATGGCGCGCGCCGACGCGGCGGATAGCGCCGTCGCGGACTGGTGCGATGCCTGCGGCCAGCTGATGGTCCAGACGTAGTTTCCCGCAGGCCTGTACATGGCATGGCGAATACTGTACATTTAAACAGTATTTACCATGCCCATGCCGACCTTTCCCCGCACGCTCACCTTGCCGCCGAACGTCTGGCGGGGGGATCAGCTCGCAGCGGCGGCAGTGGCGCAGGCCGAGCCTTCCGGCCATGCGGCCCTCGATGCCTGCCTGCCCGGCGGGGGCTGGCCCGTGGGGGCACTGTCTGAAGTACTGCTCCCCTCCGAGGCCCGGCCCGAATGGCCCCTGGTCCTGCCCGCCCTGGCCCAGGCGGCTGCGCGGCGTCCAGGGCAAATCGTGCTGGTGGCGCCGCCCTGTGAGCCCTTTGCGCCTGCGCTGCAGGCCGCAGGCCTGCCTGTCCAGCGGCTGTGCTGGGTCCAGCCATCCCAGGCTGGCGGTGCGCAGGCCGCCTGGGCCTGCGAGCAGGCGCTGCGCTGCCGCGATGTGCTGGCCGTCCTGGCCTGGCTGCCCCAGGCCCGGCCCGAGATGCTGCGCCGCCTGAACCTAGCGGCCGCGGCGCGGGGGGGCTTGCTCTGGGGATTCCGGCCTTCCGCGTGCCGTGCCCAGCCCACGCCCGCGCCGCTGCGCCTGGAGGTTCACCGCCACCCCGCGGGCCTTTGCGAAGGTCTGGTAGTGCGGGTGCTCAAGCGCCGGGGGCCACCCGTGCCGGAGCCGCTGTGGCTGCCGATGGGCGGGCCTGCCGCAGGGCCTATTGCGGCGGCGCTGGCCGGTGCGCGGGCGGCACAGGCCGAGCGCCGCGCCCAGTCGTCCGGGGCGGAGCCTCGCCATGCATTGGATCGCCTGGCCTTGGCCGGCCATTGATGCCCCGGGCGTCCCGGCGGACGCGGCGGGCTGGTGGGCCCTGCGCTTCACGCCGCGCGTGGCGCGGCTGGACGAGGCGCTGCTGCTGGAGGTGTCCTCCACCGAGCGGCTCTGGGGGGGGCGCACCCGCCTGCTGGCGCGGCTGCGGCAGGCCCTGGAGGGCGAGGGCGGGGCCCCTTGCCTTGCCGAGGGGGCGACCGCGCTGCAGGCACTGGCCTTGCTGCGCCTGGCGCTGGCCGGGCAGCTGCCGCCGCGCCATGTGCCGCAGGACCTGCCCCTGCACACGCTGACCGCGCTGCGCCCCCATGCTGCGGGCCTGGAGCGTATGGGATGCCGCACCTGGGGCGCACTGCGTTCCCTGCCGCGCGCCGGGGTGGCGCGCCGCCTGGGCGCCGGTCCGCTGCGGGCGCTCGACCAGGCCTGGGGCGATGCCCCACACTCGCTGGCCTGGCTGGAATGCCCCGAGCGCTTCGGTGCCAGCGCTGAGCTGCCCGTGCTGGCCGAGTCGGCCGAAGGCCTGCTGCGCCCCGCTGATCCGCTGCTGGGGGCGATGCGCTCCTGGCTGCAGGCCCGTCACCAGGGCGTGCTGGCGCTGGAGCTGGGCTGGCGCTACGACCTGCGCCGCATGGACGGTGTGGAGCTGCCGCCGGGCCACCGCCTGGCCGTGCGCACGGCCGAGCCCGCGCAAGACCTGGCCCACCTGCGCCGGCTGCTGGCCGAGCACCTCGCGCACCAGCGCCTGGCCGCGCCCGTGAACCGGATCACGCTGCGCGCCCATGAAACCGCGCCCTGGCACGACGGCTGCGGTGCCAGCACCGGCCTGCTGCCCCCAGGTGCGCACGAGCACCCGCAAGGCGAGCCCTGGAGCCAGTTCGTGGAGCGCCTTTCGGCCCGGCTGGGCGTGCGGCAGGTACAGGCGCCGCAACTGCAGGCCGATCACCGGCCCGAGCGCATGCAGGCGTGGCAGCCTGCCACCGCTGCGGCGGCGGTGCAGGCCGCGCCGCAGGCGGCGCAGGCCGCGCTGTGCCCCACCTGGCTGGTGCGCCCGCCGCGCCCTCTGGCGGTGCAGGACAGCCGCCCGTGCTGGCACGGGCCGCTGCGCCTGCTGGCCGGGCCGCAGCGCCTGGAAGCCGGCTGGTGGGAGGTAGCCGGGGGGGCGGAGCAGGGCCTGGCGCAGCGCGACTACTTCATCGCGCACAATGCCGTGGCGGGGCTGGTCTGGGTGTTCCGCGAACGGCCCGCTCCGGGCGCGGCCGCCAAGGAGCGCTGGTTCCTGCAGGGCATGTATGGCTGACTTCGCATTGCCGGGCTATGCCGAGCTGCATTGCCTGTCGAACTTCAGCTTCCAGCGCGGCGCCTCGCACCCGCAGGAACTCGTGGAGCGCGCCCACGCGCTGGGCTATGCCGCACTGGCCCTCACCGACGAATGCTCGGTGGCCGGCGTGGTGCGCGCGCACATTGCGGCCAAGGCCTGTGGCCTGCACCTGATCGTGGGCAGCGAGTTCCTGTGGGGCGACTTCCGCCTCGTGGCGCTGGCACGGGATGCCGAGGGCTGGGGCCAGCTGTGTGAATGCATCAGTGCTGCGCGCCGCAATGCGCCCAAGGGGCAGTACCGTGTCGGCGGTGCCGAGCTGGCCCGGCTCCACGGGTGCGAGCTGCTGCTCGCGCCGCGGCGGGAATGCTTCGATGCTCACGATTTCGTAGCTGTCTGCGCTGCATTGGAGGGCGCTGCGGCCCAGTTGGGCCTTCCCTTCTGGCTGGCTGTGGCGCTGCACCTGGCTCCCGACGACGGCCTGTGGCTCACCACGCTGCGGCGCGTGGGCCAACACCTGGGCCTGCCACTTGTGGCCGCGGGCGACGTTCACATGCACAACCGCTCGCGCAAGCCGCTGCAGGACGCGATCACGGCCGTGCGCCTGGGCCGCAGCGTGGCCGAATGCGGCTTTGCGCTGCAGGGCAATGCCGAGCGCCACCTGCGCCAGCGCGTGCGGCTGGCGGGCATTTACCCGCCCGAGCTGCTGCAGGCCACGCTCGCAGTGGCGGCGCGCTGCACCTTCCGCCTCGATGAGATCCGCTACCACTATCCGCTCGAAACCGTGCCCGACGGCATGAGGCCGCGCGAGGCGCTGGCCTGGTACACCTGGGAGGGCGCGCGCGGCCGCTACCCGCTCGGCGTACCGGAAAAGGTCGTCAACCAGATCCGCCGGGAGCTTGCGCTCATCGCAGATTGCAAATACGAGATGTACTTCCTCACGGTGCACGACATCGTGCGCTACGCACGCAGCCAGGGCATCCTGTGCCAGGGGCGCGGCTCGGCGGCCAACTCGGCCGTGTGCTACTGCCTGGGCATCACGGCCGTGGACCCGAAGGAGTCGCACCTGCTGTTCGAGCGCTTCATCAGCAAGGAGCGCCGCGAGCCGCCCGACATCGACGTGGACTTCGAGCACGAGCGGCGCGAGGAGGTCATTCAGTACATCTACGGCAAATACGGCCGCGAGCGCGCGGCCATCGCGGCCGTGGTCATCACCTACCGCACGCGCAGCGCGCTGCGCGACGTGGGCAAGGCCCTGGGCGTGGCACCCGCGCTGGTCGATGCCTTTGCCAAGGACCACCAGTGGTTCGACGAGGCGTTCGCGGCCGAGCGGCTGCAGCGGCTCGCCGAGGCCGCGGGCGCGCCCATCGCGGCGCACACGGCCGCGCTCTGGCTGGAGCTGGCCGGGCAACTCAAGGGCTTTCCGCGCCACCTGAGCCAGCACGTGGGCGGCTTTGTGCTTACGCAGGGCAAGCTCACGCGCCTGGTGCCCGTGGAGCCCGCGAGCATGGAAAACCGCTCCGTGATCCAGTGGGACAAGGACGACCTCGACGAAGTCGGCCTCATGAAGGTGGACGTGCTGGCCCTGGGCATGCTCAGCGCGCTGCGTCGCTGCCTGCAACTGCGTGCGTTGCTGCGTGGCACGCACTGGGGCCTGCACGACATCCCGGGCGACGACCCCGCCACCTACGACATGGTCTGTGCGGCCGACACTGTGGGCGTGTTCCAGATCGAGAGCCGCGCGCAGATGAGCATGCTGCCGCGCCTGCGCCCCCGCAAGTTCTACGACCTCGTGGTGGAAGTGGCCATTGTGCGGCCGGGGCCGATCCAGGGCGGCATGGTGCACCCCTACCTGCAGGCCCGCGAGCGCGAGCGGCGCGGAGAACCGCTGCAACTCGAAAAGGAGGAGCTGGAAGGTGCGCTCAAGCGCACGCTGGGCGTGCCCATCTTCCAGGAGCAGGTGATGCAGATCGCCATGATCGCCGCGCGCTTTTCCGCGAGCGAGGCCGATGCGCTGCGCCGCTCCATGGCAGCCTGGAAGCGCTCGGGTGGCGTGCACCACTTCGAGCAGCGGCTCATCGACGGCATGGTGGACAACGGCTACGACCGCGGCTTTGCCGAGCGCATCTTCCAGCAGATGCTGGGCTTTGGCGAATACGGCTTTCCCGAGAGCCATGCGCACAGCTTCGCGCAGTTGGCCTACGCGAGCAGCTGGCTCAAGCGGCACGAGCCCGCGTGCTTCCTGGCCGCACTGCTCAACTCGCAGCCCATGGGCTTTTACAAGCCCTCGCAGCTCGTGCAGGACGCGCGCCGCCATGGCGTGCGCGTGCTGCCGATCGATGCGGCGGTGAGTGGCTGGGAATGCACGCTCGAAGGCACCGGGCGGTCCGTGCCGGGGGTGGAGCAGCTCCAGCCCGCCGTACGGCTGGGGCTGTGTCTGGTGGCTGGCCTGGGCAAGGCTGCAGCCCTGCGGCTGGAGGCGGCGCGTGCACAGGCGCCGTTTGCGGGCGCCGAGGACCTGGCCCTGCGCGCGCAACTGGATCGGCAAGCGCTGCAGGCCCTGGCGGCGGCCGATGCGCTGCGCCAGCTGTCGGGCCACCGCCGCCAGCAGATGTGGGATGCGGCGGCACAGCTGAGTGCGCCAGCGCTGCTACGGCAGGCGCCCGTGAACGAGGTGCCGCTCGCGCTGCCCCCGGCCCCCGAGGGCGAAGAGATCCTGTTCGACTATGCCGCCACGGGCCTCACGCTGCGCCGACACCCGCTGGCGCTGCTGCGCGAGCGCCTCGCGCGCTGGCGTCTGCGGACGGCGTTGCAACTGCGGGCAGTGCACCACGGCCGGCGCGTGCGTGCTTGCGGCATCGTCACCGTGCGCCAGCGGCCGGGCACGGCCAAGGGCACGATGTTCGTGACGCTCGAGGACGAAACCGGTCCGGTCAACGTGATCGTCTGGCCCGCGCTGCTCGAGCGCTGGCGCGAGCCCCTATTGGGTGCGCGCCTGCTGGCCGTGGAGGGGGTGTGGCAGAGCAGCGCCTCGCCGGGCGAGGGGGCCGTGCGCCACCTCGTGCTCGAGCGCTGCAAGGACCTCACACCGCTGCTGGGGCGGCTGGCCGGGGTGCTGGACGGCAGCCGCGACTTCCATTGACCCGTCCGTCGGTCCACTGCTGCGGTGCTTGAGTCTTTCACGATGCTGCGCATCACCCGCGCCGCATGAAACGGGCGCAACCGAAGCGAGGGCTCCCGTGGAACTGGCTTTGCCAGGCCGCCGGGTGTGTCCCCCTCCCGAAGGAGACGGAGAGGGCGCCGAGGCGACTCACGGGGTGTTTCACTTCAAGAAACGGGCCACTGCTCCGCAGGCTTGGGGCGGCTGAACGCATAGCCCTGCAGTAGCACGCAGCCGATGCTGCGCAGCATCTCGATCTGCTCGGGGGTCTCGACACCCTCGGTGACCACGCTGAGTTCGAGATCGCTCGCCATGGAAACGATAGCGCGCACGATCTTCTGGTCCAGCGGGTTGGTGGTGATGTTGCGCACGAACGAGCGGTCGATCTTGATGATGTTGACCCGGTAGTTCGAGAGGTAGCCCATCGAGGAGTAGCCCGTGCCGAAGTCGTCGATGGCGATGCGCACGCCCTGCTCGCGCAGCCGTGCAAGGGCCTGGGCGGCAAGCTGCTCGTCGCCCAGCAGCATGTCCTCGGTGACCTCCAGAACCAGCCGCTCGGGCGGCATGCCCAGGGCCGCGAGGGTCTGGGCGAGCTGCGCGGGGAACTCGCTGCCGTAGATGTCGCTCACCGAAACGTTCACGGCCAGGTAGGGCTGTGTGGGGGTCTCCAGGTGGGGCAGGAAGGCGCGGCAGGCCTTGTCCAGCACGCATTGCGTAAGCGCGCCGATGTGGCCCGAGTCGGTCGCGGCCCGGATGAACTCGGGCGGTGGCACGGCGCCGAGCTGGGGGTGCTGCCAGCGCGCGAGGGCCTCGAAGCCGGCGATGCAGCCGCGCTCCGTGTCCACGATGGGCTGGAAATGCACCGCGATATCGCCGCGCTCGATCGCCTCGGGCAGGCTGGCCTCGATCTGGAACTGGCGCACGGCGCGTTCGTGGATGCGGCCGTCGAAGGTGACGACCTGCGGGCGGCGGCTGCGCTTGGCCTCGTACATGGCCGTGTCGGCTTCGCGCAGCAGCTGGTCGGGGTCGAGGGCGCCTTGCAGCGCCGAGCTCATCCCGAAGGCCGCCGTGATCGGGATGCGCCGCCCGTTCACGAGGAAGGGCTGCTGGAACAGCGTCTCGCAGCGGGCGCGCAGGTGCGCGAGCGCCACGTCGCTGCGCACGCGCGAAACGATCAGGAACGCATCCCCGCTGAAGCGCACCAGCGACTCGTTGTGGCTGCGCCACTGCCGCAGCCGCTTGGCCACGGCGGCCACGACCGCATCGCCGAAAGCGTGGCCGTAGGTGTCGTTCACGAGCTTGAAGCGGTTGAGGCCCAGCATCACCAGGGCCACGCGCTCCTCGCCGCCCGGTGCGGTGCGCAGGGGCGGGCGCAGCATCTCGGCCAGGCCGTTGCGATTGGGCAGACCCGTGAGCTCGTCGTGCGTCGCCTGGTGGTGCAGGGCCTGCTCGCGCGCGGCCTGGATGCGGCTGCGTGTAATCAGCACGGCCACGGTGGCCAGCAGCAGCGCCACGAGCAGCGAGAAGCCGATCAGCGGGGCGCGGTACTCGGGGTCGAAAATCGAGGGGGGCGCGTTCACCAACTGGCTGCCTTCGGGCAGGCGGCGTGCCTCAAGCCCCAGGCGCCGCAGCTCGGCGTAGTCAAACAGCAGGGCCAGCGGGGTTTCTCGCACGTAGGGGATGCGCGAGGCCTCCTCACCCGCCAGAACGCGCCGCGCCATGTCGGCCTGCAGGCGGCCGGTTTCGAGGCCGCTGTTCATGTAACCGCCCACGGCGCCATAGCCCACGGCCGTGTCGAGGTCGGAGTACACGGGCAGGTTCGTGCGTGCGTGCACGAAGGCCGATACTTCCTCGGGCTCCAACGGCGGCGAACCCGCCTGCCGCGGCACGGCGCCCAGCGCGAAGACGAGCGTGCCCTCGGTCAACTGGGACAGGCGCGCCTCGATCTGCCCCAGGTGGGGAACGGCCCAGTGCTCTATGGCGGGGCCCGGTGGCATTTGGGCCAGGGCCGCGTCCACCGTTTCCCGCAGCCCGGCACCCGATTCGTCCAGGGCCGTGATGAACAGCAGACGCTGCGTGCGCGGGTGCAGCGACAGGGCTACGCGCAGTGTGCGCGTGAGGTCGAAGCGCTCGAGGATGCCCGTGACGTGCTGGCGCGGCCCGACGATCTGGTCGGGGTCGCCGTTGATGCCGCTGAACACCACAGGGGTGCCGCCGAAGAGCGCGTCCTGCCGCGCCACGAAGTCGAGCGCGTTGTCGTCCATGGTCACGATCAGGTCGAAGCGCTGGCCCGCGTACTTGTCCGCCAGATAACGGGCCAGGCGTTGGCGCTGCGCGGCACCGGGGTAGCGCTTGGTGTCCATCCATTCGGTATGAAACACGGGCTTGCGACCCGCACCGCCCCACTCGTTGAAGCCCGCGAGGATGCGGTCTTCCCAGCTGTATCCTGGGTGGTACGACAGCAGGATCAGCACATGGGGGCGCTCGGGTTCTTCCTGGGCGGCAGCAGGAGCCCACACGCACCACGCTATCAGCAGGCACGCCGCCATGCGCACGAGGCCGAGGTACGGCTGCAGGCGCGGGTGGGTGGGTGTGCTGGGCATGGGTAAGGTGATTGCAACGGAGTGCAACAGCATTCTGGCATAGCGGGCGATCGGCTACGCCAAGGCCCGGGGTTTGCGTGAAAATGCGGGCCAGCGCAGGTCTGGATTGCGCTTGCAGCTCCTGAACTGATAGTACCCGTCACGCCATGCACAACCCCCACGATCCCCGCGTCTTGCCCATGCGCGACGGGGTGAATCCAAGCTGCGTCGTGCTGCCTTCGGTGGGGCAGGGCAGCATGCTGGATTTCCTCGCGCAGCGCTTGCCCGCCGTGGACCGCGCGGACTGGCAGCGCCGCATGGCGGCAGGCGAGGTGGTGGACGAATTTGGCGAGCCCGTCACGCCCGCGCGGGCCTTTGTGCCTGGCATCCGGCTCTACTACTACCGCGAGTTGCCGCACGAGGCCGCGATCCCCTTTGAAGAGACCGTGCTGTTCCAGGACGAGCATCTGCTCGTGGCTGACAAGCCGCACTTCCTGCCCGTCGTGCCCACGGGGCCCTACCTGCAGCACACGCTGCTCGTGCGCCTCAAGCGCAGGCTGGGCCTGAGCGAGCTCTCACCCGTGCACCGCATCGACCGCGACACGGCGGGGCTCGTGCTGTTCTCGGTGCAGCGCGCCACCCGCGGGCGCTACCAGGCGCTGTTCCGCGACCGCGCCGTGCGCAAGGTGTACGAGGCCGTTGCGCCCTGGCGCTCTGATCTGGAGTTCCCGCGCGAACATGCGAGCCGGCTGGAGGAGAGCCCGCAGTTCTTCCGAATGCACGAGGTGCCCGGAGAGCCCAACACACGCACGCGCATGGAACTGCTCGAAGTGGCCGCGCCCTGGGCGCGCTACCGGCTCGAACCCGTCACAGGCAAGCGCCATCAGCTGCGCGTGCACATGGCGGCCCTCGGGCTGCCGCTGCGCGGCGACGCGTTCTACCCCGAGGTGAACGATCCGCCCGAAGGGGACTATTCCAACCCGCTGCAGCTGCTGGCGCGGGAGCTGGAGTTCATCGATCCGGTGACAGGCCAGGCGCGGCGCTTTGCATCGGCCCTGCGGCTGCAACTACCGCCAGCGGGCTGAATCGCATTCAGCGCACGCGCCGGCGCCAAAGCAGTGTGGCCGCGCTGGCCAGCACCAAGCCGGCGAGCAGCAGTTGGGCCCATTCGGATAGGGTCGGAATCGGCGAGGCGCCGTCGCCCGCTGCGACAGCCACTACGGCCAGGCCCCCCGCATCCACGATGCGGGAGTTGGCGACCAAGTCGTCGTCGCCGATCTGGCCATCGACGATAGTCAGGGTCACGGTGTTGCCCGAGATGACCGCGCCCGGGAACGCGTACCAATGCGGTGTGGGATCGCTCGGGGTGGGGCCGAACTTCCAGTACTGGTATTGCTGGCCGGGAGGCAGTGCGGGCAGGGACGGGAAGGTCAGCGTGATCGAGAACGGCGTGCCTGGCGTGCCGTTGATGGCTACGAAGTCGAACAGCCCATTCGGGAAGTTCAGGCTGGGCGGCGGTGCATTTGAAGGCGACTTGGGATGTCCCGCCAGCGGGATGAAGCCGGCCGACTCCTGCGGTCCATTGCCAATCGGAGCGAAGACCCAGGTCGAGCCCGGCGGAAATTGCGCAACCCCCGTGCCTCCGCCTGTGGGGCCGCCGATCGTGGGGACGGTGCCCGCCGGCAACGTGATGGTGAAGCTGCGGTCCACCACAGGGGCCGCAGCAAAGCTTGCGTCGCCAGCCTGGCTGGCACGCACCGTGCACTGGCCGACGGTGATCAGGCGCAGCGTAGTGCCCGTCACCGAACACACACTCGGCGTCTGGCTCGCAAAAGCCACGACCAGTCCGGAGGTCGCGCTCGCGCTCAGCGTGATGTCGGGCGCCCCGATGACCTGGTTTGGCAGCGCGGTAAACGCAATAGTCTGGGCCGTTTTGCCCACATCGACCGCGACGGTGGCCGTGGCCGCGCTGTAGTTGGCATCGGCCGCCTTGGTGGCCGTCACCGTGCAGCGGCCCACAGCGATGCCCGAGAGCGTGCTGCCGTTGACCGTGCAATAGGCATTGCCATCGGTCACGGCGAAGCTCACGGCGCCGGTGCCGCTGCCGCCCGAATGGCTGAGCGTGCTGGTGTCGCCCTTGGCGATGGCGGCTGGTGTGGCAATGGCGATCAGCGGCGTCTGCGCTGCCGGGGTCACGATGATGGTTGTGGAGGCCGTCGCATCGTCGTAGTTGCTGCCGCCGGCCTTGAGTGCGCTAATGGTGCAGGTGCCCGGACCCTGGCCCGTCACAGTGTTGCCCGTGACCGTGCACAGGCCCGTGCCACCGGCAAAGCTGTAGATGACCGTGCCTGTGCCCGTGCCGCCGGAGCTGCTGAGAATGGCACTGGCGCCAAAGGCCAGCACGTTGGGTGTGGCCTGCAAGCCCAGCGGCGCCTGGGCGGCCTTGGTCACGGTGACGTTGGTCGTCGCGATTGCGGGAGCGTAGTCCGCATCGCCGGCCTTGGTCGCCGTGACCGTGCAACTGCCTACGCCTGTGGCGGTGAGCACATCGCCGGCCACAGCGCACTGGGCAGCGCCCGCGGTAACCGCATAGGACAAGGCACCCGTGCCCGAGCCCCCTTGGGCCGACAACTGGGCTGTCTGGCCATAGCCCAGCGTCGGAGGCGCGGCCTGGACCGTGAGTGCTGCCTGCACGCTTTGGGTGACGGTCAGCTGCAAGGTCGCGATCGCGTCGTTGTAGTAGATGTCTCCGGCCTTGGTCGCCGTGACGGTGCAATTGCCCACGCTCGTGGCCGTGAGGGTGGCGCCGCTTACGCTGCAGACACTGGTGCCCGCAGTCACTGCATAGCTTACGGCGCCGCCACCGGCACCGCCGCTGGTAGCCAGGGCAGCAGTGGCGTGGACCGTCAGGCTGGCGGGCGTGGCGCTTGCGCTCAGGGCCGGCTGCGAGGCCTTGGTGACGGTAAGATTGGCCGTTGCTGTGGCCGGGTTGTAGTTGGCATCGCCGGCCTTGGTGGCCGTGACGGTGCAGTCGCCCACGCCAGTGGCGCTCAGTTGGTTGCCCGTGACCGTGCAATAGGCCATGCCCGTCGTCACGGCATAGCTGATGGCGCCCGTGCCCGTGCCGCCGCTGGCGCTGAGTGTGGTACTACCACCATAGGGCAGGGAG